>DAHZZC010000767.1 GCA_027435495.1 Planctomycetales bacterium | reverse complement strand
GATCGGAGCGATCTGTCGATCCGCTCGGCCTCGGCCATTGAGGTCGATCGGACGTCGACCTCGGCCAAGGCCGATGCCGGGACCACATTCGTGGTCGTCCCGCCGCGGATCACGCCGACGTTCAGCGTTGTCCCGGCCTCGAGGTCTTGAAGCTTTTGGATGTTCAGAATTTGGTGTGCAAGCTCGACGATCGCGTTGCGACCCTCCCCCGGCGCGACTCCAGCGTGAGCCGCCTTCCCCTCGACCGCCAGCACGTAACGCCCAACCCCCTTGCGAGCCGTCTTGAGGCTGCCATCGGCCATCGGCGGTTCGAGGACCAGGGCAAAGGCGCATTGCCGGGCCAGATCCTCGATCAGCGCCCGAGAGGTTGGGCTGCCGATCTCCTCGTCCGACGTGAACAGGGCCCAGATCGGACGCGGGCGTTTTTTGACCCTTTCGGCGATCGCGTCGAGGAAGATCGTCAGCCCGGCCTTCATGTCGTAGATCCCCGGCCCGTATGCCCGACCCTCCTCAATCCGAAATGGCATCGTCGCGAGGGTTCCGAGCGGCCAGACCGTGTCGAAATGCCCGATCACCAGCGCAGGACGAACCGCGTCTGGCCCGGGAAAACGAGCCAGGACGTGGTCACCGCCTTCAGGATTGGCGATCCTCTCGACCGCTCCGCCGCGATCGCGAAGCAACTCGGCGAGCAGGCCGCCCAGGCGGTCGAGCGAGGGCTTCTCGCGGCTGGGCGACTCGTGGCGGACCAGCGTTTCCAGCAATTCCAGCATCGGGGGAGAATTCATCCGGTCATCCTCGCGTTCCGCTCGATCGATTGCCTGCGGAGGGTCCGGGCCTCGATCCGGTCGAGGATCGGCTCGACGCCGAGGCCGGGGACCTCGAACATCGCGATCGCCCCCCGATCGGCCAGGATCGGCGGATCGACGATGTCCTCGGCGTAATACTTGTCTGACCCGGAGACGTCGCCGGGGAGAGTGAAGCCGGGGAGTGACGCGATTGCGACGTTTGCCGCCCGACCGATGCCAAACTCGTGCATCCCACCGCACCAGACCGGGATGCTTCTCGCCTGGCAGACGTCGTGGACGCGCTTCGCTTCGAGCAGACCGCCGACCCGGCTCACCTTGATGTTGATGATCCGGCAGGCACCGATCTCGATCGCCTTCCGGGCGTCCTCGGCCGAGTGAATACTCTCGTCGAGACAGATCGGCGTTTTGAGCGCAGCCTGCAACCGGACGTGGTCGATGATGTCGTCGTGCGCCAGCGGTTGCTCGATCAGCAAAAGGTCGAAGTCGTCCAGCGCCCGAAGTGTCGGAAGGTCGTCAAGCGTGTAGGCCGAGTTGGCGTCAACCTGGAGCAGGATCTCGGGGTATCGCTCTCGGACCTTCCGAACCACTTCAACATCCCACCCCGGTGCAATTTTGAGTTTGATCCGTCGATAGCCTTCGTCAAGATAGCGCCCGATCTGTTCGAATAGGACGTCAACGCTCGACTCGATCCCCAGGCTGACGCCCGAGAAGATCTTCGGGCGCGTCCCGCCGAGCATCCGGTGGAGCGGGATGCCGCTCGATCGCGCAAGGGCATCCCAGCACGCCATTTCCAGGCCAGCCTTGGCGAACCGGTTCCCCTTCACCGGGCGATACAGTGCGGTCAGCTCCTCGATGGTTGACCAGTCGCGTCCGAGGACCGCCGCCGCCAGGAAGTCTTCGAGGATCTGCCAGCAGGTCCCGGTCGTCTCGGGGCAGTAATACGGGTCGGACGGGCTGGCGCACTCTCCCCATCCGGCGAAGCTCTCGCCCTCCACCCGTACGAGGATGTGGTCGAGGTGCGCCTTGCGGCTCGAGCTGGTCTGGAACGGGCGGACCAGCGGCAGTCGGACGATCCGGAGTTCGATCCTGTCGATTCTCGGCATGACTTCTTCGGATGCGGGTTGCGGCGGGCGGACACCGGGCCGGCGCCCGGCCCGCGCCCGATTATAACGCGATTCCCCCCCTGGGCGGGAACAACGACGCAGGCGGAGGATCGCCGACGGATCAACGCTGATCGGGCGCGAGAGCCTCGACAAACGCGTGCAGGTCTCGTAGGCTCACCACCGTCCCCGGCCGAGGTCGGCCGGCCGCCTCGCCGACGTCTGACATCCCAGCGTGGAGACGACCGATCATGGGCCCAGAGAAGCCCTCGCCGCGGATTGTGTCGATGGATCAGTTCCGTGGCTACACGGTCGCGGGGATGTTCCTGGTGAACTTCGTCGGAGGGCTGGCCGCCTTTCCCGAGGTTCTCAAGCATCACAACGGACATCCGTACTTCAGCTACGCCGACACGATCATGCCGAGCTTCTTCTTCGCCGCCGGGTTCTCGTTCCGGCTGAGCGTTCTGAAGCGGATCGGCCGCGACGGTCCGAGGCGCACCTACACTCACGCCATCCTCAGGAGCCTTGGCCTGGTCCTGATCTCGATGGTGATGTACGGCCAGGAGGATTTCTCGATCGCAAAGAAGTGGGCCGACCTGTCCGCTGGCGAGGGCGCCCGATTCGTCCTGCAGCTCCTCAAGGCCGATCTCTGGGAAGTGCTCGCGATCATCGGCGTGACCCAGATTCTTGTGCTACCGGACGTCGCCGCGAGCCTGCGAGTCCGGATGCTCGCATGCATAGGATGCTGTCTCGTTCACCTACTGATCTCGTATGTGTTCAATTTCTCGTTCGTTTACGGGCTACCGAACGGGCTGGACGACTGGCTCGGGCTTTCGGGAAGGTCGGCGTGGGACGGCGGCTTTTTCGGGCCGATCGGATGGGCGATCCCGATGCTTTTCGGGACGATCACCTACGACGTGGTCTGGACCCGCGGCCCATGGTCGTCGACTGCCCGGATGCTGAGCGCGGGGGCGGTCCTGATGGCGCTTGGGTACGCGTTCAATTGTCTGGGGACGCTTTATGACACGGACCGGGCCTCGGTGCCGGTCGTCCGCGACGTCGCCGCATCGCCGGTCTGGCCTCCCTTCGGCAATGCCTCCGGGCGTCCAATGGTCTCGATGCTCGCCACTCCGCCGTTCGTCCAGCCGCCCCCCACAACCATCCGCCCGCATTCGTACTGGTCAATGAACAAGAAGGTGGTAAGCCTGCCGTTCACCCTGTTCTCGTCGGGCTTCGCGATGGCGCTTTACGCGCTCTTCATCCCGTTATGCGATGTCGGCGGGCTGCGGGTCGCCCTCTTCCGGACGTTCGGCCAGAACCCGCTCGCGGCCTATGTCATCCACCATATGGTCGAGGGGGCGGTGCTCTCGGTGATTCCCGGAGATTCGCCGCTCTGGTACGCAGCGATCGGACTGGCCGTCTTCTTCGCAATCACCTATCTGTTCGTCCGATACCTGGAGCGGAACGGGATCTACTTGAAACTCTGATCGGCGATCAGACCGGATAAACGACCTGGATCATCGCCTGGAGGGCCAGCGTCTGCGCTCCAATCGTCGCGGTCGTGATCGCGACCGCAATGGGTCCGACTCCCAGGCGGTCGAGCCCCTTCGCCGCGGCGATCGTGATCGGCGGCATGAAGAGGAGCCAGAGCCGGGCGACCTCGCCCATGTTTCGTCCGGTCAGGTTGACGAGGAACAGGACGGCGAGGGTCGCCCAGGCCGGACGCGGGAGCGATCGGGGTGAGACCATCCCGACCATCGCCCAGACCGCGGTCGGCAGGCCGATCGCGATCGCCAACTCGATCCCGTTGGCCCAGAGCCAGACGCGATACGTTCGCGGATATTCGTCGTAGAACCGGGCGTGGTGGTGCAAGTTCCACGACCAGATCACGAACGGATTCGCACCCGAGGCGATCCATCCGCCCAGCACGACCGCCAGGAAACCCACGCCTGTCGCGGCGATCAGGCCGATCCGACGCACGGGGCGAACCGAGGAATCGGTCGCGACGATCAACGCCACGATGAGACCGACCGGCAGCAACGCCAGCGTGAAGGCCATCCCCAACCCCATTACAATGCCTGAGGCCGCGGCGAGTACGAACGCCGATCGACGGCCGGTCCATCGGGCCGACCATGCGGCCAGCGCCCAGGCGGCCGTCGAAAGGAGCGGGTAGGCGGTGTCGGCGTCGGGCTGGAAGAGGTTGGCGGCGCTCGTCACCGGCCAGAGCGCTGCGGCAGCCCAGGCGGCGTGTGCCGGCATCGACGACCTCGCCAGCAGGTAGAGTGGGACGACCGTCCCAGCGCAGGCGACGAGCGTGATCAGCGCCGTTACGAAGAGGGCGGCTCGCTCGTGGCGACGGGGCGGCGGGCTCAGGGAACGAAACCCCGCCTGAACCGGTTCGGGCATCCAGTCGGTAAGGGATTCGGCGAGACCCGGGTGACGTTCCATCGTCGAGAGCAGCAGGCATTCGGCGAGGATCAGCCCCGGCGGGTGAGTGCCGATGTGAAGTGAGTCCTGCGACTCGATCCAGACCGGATACTCAGCGAGGAACCGGATCGGATCAGGCGCTGCCCGGTCTCGGGCGATCCGAAAATACCCGCTTGATCCAGGTAGATAATTCACAAGCGCCCACCGGGTGAGTCCATACCCATAAGGCGCCCCGATCGGGATGGCGACCTGAACGGCGATCGCGGCGACAAGCAGGCCGGCGAGCCAGAGAGCTTCCCTCGTGGTCGTCGCCGCTTGCCGCAGAGATCGATACCCGAGCCCGGCCATCACCGAGAACACGGCGACCCCCGAGGCCCCCAGGGCCATCGAAGCCCAGTCTAGGTGGACTTTCTCACCGAGCCGGAGCCACTCCCACTCGCCCCGGATACCGGTCGGGATCCGGCCCGTCCGGAGGCCGACGACGAGCAGTGCAACCAGCACGATCGAAAATATCAGGATCATCCGGGTCAGGACTCGCATGGCGACGATCTTACGCGACCAGTGGCCCATTCCGCGAGGGTTCCGTCAAAATGGGACCGCCCGGTTGCGGCCAGCCTTCCGCCGTGGTTTCATCGTGTTCTCGAAGGGCGGGCGGGGTCCTCATCACCCCCACGCATCCCACCCAGGCCAGGAGAGCCCCATGCACATCGGCGACGCGACCCCTCCTCCGCCCTCGATCGAACCCTCGGGCGCCTGGTGGAGGGGGTTGACCGGATATCAGTGGTTCGTCTTCCTGGTCGCGTCGCTCGGCTGGCTGTTCGACACGATGGACCAGCAACTCTTCACTCTCGCCCGCGCCTCGGCGGTACGGAGCTTGCTGGCGATCCCTCCCGGCGACA
>DAHZZC010000766.1 GCA_027435495.1 Planctomycetales bacterium | reverse complement strand
GACGTAGCTCGCCCAGCTCTGCGGCGACTCGTGCGCCTTGCCGAGATACTTCAACAGGTATGCTGCCGAATCAGGCGTGTGGACGCCCGGCGCGATCGCTGCGATCTCCTGGTGCTCGGCGTCGGAGGGCCGCATCCGCTCGACCACGCCCCAGCTCTCGGGGTCGCGGAGCAGGTCGCGCACCGCGATCCGGATAACTTGGATCAAATGGGTGTCGTCGACCGGCGTCGAGCGGAGCAAGGCCAGAAGCGGCCTGATCGCGGACGCATCGGCGTGCGAAGCGATCGTCGCGGCCGAGGCGCGCCGGACGAACGGATCGGGATCGGCGAGGGTCTCTCGGGCAATCTCGTAAAGCGCGGCGGTCCACTCACCACGCTCGCGCAGGGCCTGGAACGCCTGGACCCTCAACTCGCGATCGCCGTAGCGCAGAGATCCAATGAGCGTCTCATCGTCGAGGCTCCCGAGCCGCTCAAGAACCCACATTGCGTGAACACGGGGTCGGGCCGGGCCCTTCGCCGCCATGACATTGCGGGCGGCCTCGCGGGCGGCATCTCCGCCTCGCTCGACGAGCTGATTCGTGGCCGAGATCCGGACGGCCAGGTTCGGGTCGCCGAGGTCGGCAATGAGCGCGGAAATCGTGGATCGCGTCCGGTCGACCGAAGACGGCGGCGGGGCCTGCCTCGCGTCGCCCTTGTAGACGATCCGCCAGATTCGGCCGCTGGTCCGGTCGCGGCCGGTGTGGGTCAACGGGACCTCGTAGTGGCCGATGATCCGGTTGTAGAAGTCGGCGATGTAGAGCGCTCCGTCGGGGCCCAGCTCGATGTCGACCGGACGGAACCAGTTGTCCTCGCTCCAGACGAGGTCGGGCTGTTCGACTCCCTTCGGGCTGGATCCGTGCCACTCGATCCGGTCCCGGTTGATCCGATTGGTAACGACGTTGCCGATAAAGGTATTGCCGCGATACTCCTCGGGGAACTGCTCGGCTGCGTAGTAGCTGATGCCAGCGATCCCGGTCGATCCGTGGTCGTGCGTGACCATTTCGGGCCCGTATCCAAGGCCGTCATGCGGCTTGCCGAAGCTTGGATACCAGGCGCCCCGGATGAGCTGGTAAACCGGCCGGCTGTGGCAGTCGCAGGAATACATGTTGCCCAGCGGGTCGAACGCCAGGCCGAACGGGTTGACCTGCCCGTGCGTGACATATTCGGCGTGGGAGCCGTCGGGCCGCATCCGATATGTGTTGCCCGACTGCATCACGATCGGATGCTTATCCTTCCCCTGGACGCTCGACGTGTTCGAGAACCCGTGGCAGGCGTAGATCCAGCCGTCGAGGCCCCAGGTGAAGGCATTGGTCATCCCGTGGGTGTCTCGGTGTCCGAAGACGCCGTAAAGCACCTCGCGACGATCGGCGCGGCCGTCGCCGTCGGTGTCGGTCACCTTGTAAATGTTCGGAATGCTGTGGACGATCGCCTCTCGACCGGAGGGATAGGGGAGCAGGCCGATCGGGATGTTCAGGCCGTCGGCAAACACCTCGATCTTGCCGGCGCGGCCGTCGAGACCGAATTCGGAGAGAATCTTGACCGTGTCGCGCCCGGGCGTCCCCTCGGGTTTCGGGAACGGGTATTCGATCGTATCGGTAACCCAGAGCCGGCCGCGGTCGTCGAAGGCGATGTTGAGCGGTTTCTGGATCTGCGGCTCAGCAGCGACGAGCTGGATCTCGAATCCGGGGGGCAGGTGCAGCGCCTTGCGCTCCTCGTCGGGCGAACGGTGGGGGAGCGTCGAGACATTCTCGACGGGCGCCGGCTTCTGGGCCCGCGCCGGGCCGGCGAGGGCGATCGCCAGGATCACCGGGAGCCATCGACCCGAAGGGAAGCGATATCCGAGCATCTGCAAGTACCTCCACTTTCCGATATCCATGGATGATGCCTGTCGCGACGGAGAGGGGTCATCGGGCGAAGGCGACAGCCCGGGCCGGATCATCCCAGGCAAAGATCCGGAGGCTGTAGCCCTCGGGGTCCTGGAACCGGATCTCTCGGTAGCCCTCGTCGTAATTCTCGATCGGCTCGCCGACGTCAAGGCCGGCGTCGAGCAGGCGATTGCGCTCGCGATCGAGGTCGTCGACCTGGAAAACCAGGCGTACCCGGTTGCGAGCCGGGGTCATCTGCGCCTCCTTGACCCCTTGCAGCCCGACTCGCCCGCCGCCGGCCGAAAACAGGGCGAACTCGTGCGCCTCGTCGAGCAGCACCGGCGTCAGACCGAGGACGTCGATGTACCACCGGACCGTCGACGGCCACCGCGCAACCCGGATCACGGTCATGAAAAGCTCGATGCGGGACGGCCCGGGGGCCGCGTTCTGGGCGGGTTCGGTCGGTTCGATCATACGACTCGCCTGGTTGCAACGGCTCGGCAAGGGCCCGGTGCGGCGGCTCCATTTTGACAGGTCGCCGCCCCGGTCGCGAGGGGGCACACGCCGCGCGCTGGGCCGCTTGTCGGAGACTCCCTTCGATGCGAGGATGGAAGGTCGAAGTCGTCGGGGCCAGGAGTTTCATCCCGCGAGGCGAGTGATGTCGAGGTTCGCCGTTCAATCGTCCTTCGCGATTTTCTACCGACTCTTCCCGGTCCAGCCTCCGGACCCGTCCGAGCCGCCGCTCACGGACGAGGAGCGGAAGCGCTTTCATCGCTGGGAAGTGGCCGCCATCATCCCGATCCTCCTCTTCGCCGCGGCCTTTGGTTCTCTGTACTACTAACTTTGAGAATCTTGTACGCCGTACACGATTTCCTAAGCCGTGCCTGAGGTTCGACTTGGGGACGGGAGTCAGGCGGCCTCGAT
>DAHZZC010000765.1 GCA_027435495.1 Planctomycetales bacterium | reverse complement strand
TTCCAGGGCGCGGATTCGTCGGCCGGGTGCTCGGCGGTGCCGGCGGCGAGCGTGTAGAGCGTCGAGGTGTAGAGGAATCGTTCGACGCCCGACGCGGCGGCGTCGTCGAGCAGGCGGGCCGTCATCTCCACGTTGATCGTCCGGCTCTGGTCGTCGGGGTCGAGGCCCAGGCTCACCCAGCTCGCCGCGTGAACCACGCCGCGGACGCCCTCCACCGACCGGCGCCGGATCTCGGCGTCGCGGAGGTCGCCGATGATCCAGTCGATGGGAGGGTCGTCGGGCTCGACGACGGGCGGGCGTCGGGTCAGGCCGCGCACCTGGTGGCCCAAAGCGGCGAGGTGGCGCGCGATCTGGCCGCCGACGAAGCCGCCGGCGCCCGTCACCAGGACCGGCCAGTCGGACGGCTCGGGCTCGTGGCCGTCCCATCGGATCGACGCTCCCGGATCGATCATCGGGCACCCGTGCGGGGGAGGGTCGGGTCGGGCTGCCAGAGGTAGAGGAACGTCGGCAGCCGGGAGCGATCGAGGCCCGGGTAGCTCATCGGGATCGACTCGCTGAGCGGGGCGGGGCTCGGTGTGATCGCGTAGATCGAGTGCGCCGGGTATCCCGAGCGGTGGAACAAAACGACCTCGGCGCCCGAGATTCCGGCGGCACGCTCGGCCTCGGCGATCGCGTCGTCGACGTAGCCGAGGCGGTCGACCAGGTGCAGCGAGAGCGCCTGCGAGGCCAGCACGACGCGGCCATCGGCGAGGGCCTGGCGGTCCTGATCGGTCATCGCGGTTCGTCGGCGCTTCACCAGGTTTTGCAGGTGGTCGCGATAGGCATCGGCCATCTGCTGGATCATGGCGCGGGTCGCGTCGTCGAGAGGAGCGGTGACGGTCCCCATGTCGATCTTCTCGCCGGCTTTGACCGGGTCGGTCGTTACATTGAGCTGCGCCATCGCGTCCTGCAAGTTGAAGTGGTTGAACAGGACGCCGAGTCCGCCGGTCAGGCCGGTCGGGTGGGCGACGATCTGGTCGGACTCGGCGGCAACGAGATACGCGCCCGAGGTCGCCACGTCCATCAGCGAGGCGATCACCGGTTTGTGCGTCCGGGCCCGGAAGCGGCGGAGTTCCTCGGCCATCACGTCGGAGGCCGTCACGCTCCCGCCCGGGCTGTTGACCCGCAGCACGACCGCCACAACCTGCGGATCGCGCGCCACCGCTTCGAGCTTGTCGCGGAATGAGGCGAGAGGGTTGTCGCCGACGGCGTAAAGATTGCCATAATTCTGGTTGAGCAGGACGCCGTCGAGGTCAACCACCGCAACCCTCGCCGAGGGCGAGCCGTCCCGGCCCGGCCTTACGACCGAGGCGACCATCTCGCCCGGATCCGCGGCGGTCGGGAGCTTCACCTCGACCGGAGGCAGCTTGATATCCACTCCGCCTCGCAGGTTCGCGTCGGCCGAGATCCCTGCGCCGCCTCGGAACGTGGCTGCGATCGGGATCGCGTGCCCGCATCCTGAGATTCCGACCGCCGCCGCGATGGCCAGGGTTCGGAAGATCGACCGGGGTCGTCGCTCGCCAGCCTGCCGCATGGTGGTCCCTCGATCACTCAAAGCCCCGCGATCTCGCCTCGGGATTTTTATCGGCCCCTCGACGGCGAAACTTGGCCCCAAAATCGCTGCAACGTTCTCCGTTGGCATAACCAGAAAGGAGCGAAGCCGCATGAATGGTCTGGTCCTCGCGATCGTGTTGTCGGCGATGGGGCAGGGGGATCGTGCCGAGATCGAGCCCGCGCACGCGCGCAACGCCGTCTTTGCAGCGCTCGTTGGCGAGGGATTCTCGGCCGACGGCGCCAGCGTCCGGCTCCCCTCGCCGACCGTCCGCGATGGTCAGGACGCCGATGCCCAGCGTGCTGCGCTCCGCGAGGTCGCCGGCTCCGACGGGAAACTTCAGGAGTTGCTCCGGAAGTCCGTCGCGGCACCGTTCATCCTGAAGGTCCATGACGTGAAGGCGAACGACGCGACCCTCCGCGTAGTCGACATTTGGTTCGTCGTCCACGCCGAGATGGCCGACGTCGACCCGGCGACGGAGGCCCGCAAGGCCCAGGGGCAGGAGGTCGGGGCGGGCAACATGACGATGCGCACCGAACTGCTCGACGACGCCGCCCTCCGGGCCGCCGGGATCGATCCGCCCGCGAGCCACCCCGGCGACGGCCCCGAGACCTGGTACGCGAGGGTTCACGGCCGGCTCCTCGATCGGATCGCGTTCGTGACGACCAGCCAGGCCGTCGCGACCCGATCGAAGGACTCCATCGTGGTCGCCTCGCGGACCGCGCAGGCATTCGACAAACCAGGCCCGACTGCCAATGCCTGGCAGCCGGTCGCTGGCGGCGACGCCCGACCTTATCGCGGTGGTGTCAGCTATGCGAAGATCAGTCGACTGGCGATTGCCCCCGGCGCCCTGCTCGTGGAAATGCACGGGGCCTTCGAAGAGCCGCACGACTGGTTCCAGGGCGCCCCGATTCTCCGATCGAAGTTCGGCGTCGTGGCGCAGGACCAGATCCGACGGCTACGTCGCGAGGCGGAGAAGCGGTCGAAACCCTGAGACCCGGCCCGGATCAATCGGCCCGTGGGGCGATCGAGCGCATCCCGCCGCCCATCATCGAGCCGGTGCCCATCGCGCCGCCGCCGATTGGCTTCTCGGCCAGCCCGCCGGAGACGAACCGAGGCGGGGCGAGGTCGCGGGCGTATTCGAGGCGGAATTGATAGGTCACGTAGAGCGTCTTCTCGCCGATCGTGCCGCCCGGGACCGGGATCTCCCATCGGAGGAGGTTGTCGGACCGGGCGGTGCGTTGATAGAGCGGGTCGGCGCTCAGTTCGGCGGAGGTCTTCACCAGGTTGACCGCCACCGCCTCACTCCGCGGCTTTGGCATTCGGTCCCAGAGCTCGACCTTCACGGGAGTCGATCGATAGTTCCGCAGGCCGATCCGGAACTCGTAGTCGATCATCTGGTTGCCGCCCTGGACCGCCCGCGTCTTGCTCACGAGCCGGCGCGCGACCTGGAGCTGCGGGTCGGCGCCGAGGCCGACGACAAAAGACTCGCCGGCCGCGACCGTCGGCAGCCGCATCCGCCCGGCGAAGTCGGCGTCGACATGGACCGTCGCCTCGCCGGGCAGCAGGACGAGCCCGCTCCGGTTGGTCAGGCGGGCGAGCCGGTGGACCTCTGTGGAGATCACCGGTACGGCGCGGGCGTAGTGCTCGGCGGGCAGTTCCAGGCGGGCGATTTCCAGCCATTGCGGGTCGGGGCGTGAGGGGATGTCGAGGCGTCCCTTGATCGGGAAGGTCACGCCCGGACCGGCGCCTTCGCTTCCGGTCTGGGCCAACAGCGGGCCCGGGTCGCTGACGGTCGCAGGCTTGGGGTCGTTTTCGGCCCGATCGACGATCGAGGTGATCGTCAGCAGGCCGTCGCGGACGCGGTAGGTCAGGCCGAGTTGCTCCAGCGCGAGGGCGAGCGACGTCCGGAGCGGGACCTGGCTGACGTCGATCGTGATCGTCGAGTTCATCGACCGCTCGGCCTCCTGGAGGCCGAGGGGATCAACGTAGATCGGCAGGCCCTCGGGGAAGGC
>DAHZZC010000764.1 GCA_027435495.1 Planctomycetales bacterium | reverse complement strand
GACCCGGAGTGAGCCCGGCGAGACGCGCCCATCTCCGCCCGGCCTGTCCCTGGGTGATAAGATAGTAACGGTGGCACGAATGCGAGACGGATGGTCGCGATGGCGCAAGGCTTGCGGCCCCAGGCTCTCACCGACGCTCCGATAGGGTGATCCCGAGCCGGTCGGACCGCCGGCGATCTGGGCCCGTTCGGCGCGGGCGAACGGGGGAAGTCTCATGGCGGAAGAATTGAAATTGAATCATCCCTGGCTGGTGGCCGTCTGGCCCGGCATGGGGCATGTGGCAATCAGCGCCGGCTATTTTCTGGTGGCGAAGCTGGGGATGCATATCCTCGCTGAGTTCTCAGCCCACGAGCTATTCGACGTCGAACACGTCGAGGTCAAGGGGGGCCTGATCCGGATGGGACGCCTTCCTCGTAGCCGGTTTTTTGTCTGGAAGGACCCCAATGAGAAGCACGATATCGTTGTTTTCACCGGCGACGCCCAGCCGCCGATGGGCCGACACGCGTTTTGCAAACGGTTGATCGAATTCGCCCGCCAGCTTGGCGTCGAGCGGGTCTACACGTTCGCCGCGATGGCAACGCCGATGCACCCCGAGCACGCCTCTCGCGTCTTCGGCGCCGCGACGGATGATGAAGGTCTCGCTGAGCTGCGTCGGCTCGAGCTGGAAATCCTGGAGGATGGCCAAATCGGCGGCCTGAACGGCGTCCTGCTGGGTGTTGCGGCGGAGAGCAAGATGCGGGGCGCCTGCCTGCTCGGCGAGATGCCCCATATCTTCGCGCAGCTTCCCTTCCCGAAAGCCTCGCTGGCTGTTCTGGAGGCGTTCACCACGATCGCCAACATCCAGATCGACCTGTCCGAGCTTTCCGAACAGGCCCGCGAGGTCGAGCACAAGCTCGGGGAGTTGCTGGAGAAGGTCAAGGAGGCCCTCGAAGACCAGCAGGATGTCGAGTCGCCCGGCGACGAGGAAGTACCCGAGTTTGAGCCGGCCTCCCTCGAAGAGGGCCCCAGCCTGGCTGACCGCGAGCAAGTGGAGGACCTGTTTCGCCAGGCTCAAAAGAACCGCTCGAAGGCGTATGAGTTGAAGGGCGTCCTCGATCGCCTCGACCTCTACAAGGAGTACGAGGACCGCTTCCTCGACCTCTTCAAGAAGCCTGAATGACGCCGGACGAGGCGGTCCTCGCGCTGTTCAGCGAAGCCGATCGAAGTTAAGATGCAGGGGACGTCGAACGGAGAGGCCGTCCCCGCATCGAGAACCGGAAAACCATGCTAAACCAGGAGTTGAAGGATCAGATCGTCGCCCGCGTCTTGCCGGCGGTGTTGACCCCGGCGCAGTACGTCGGTGGCGAACTGAACAGCGTCGCGAAGGACCACCGGACGGCCCGTGGGACCGTCTGCCTGGCCTTCCCCGATACCTATGCCCTGGGGATGAGCCACCACGGCCTTCAGGTCCTGTATAGCCTGATGAACGCCCAGGGGTGGGCCTGCGAACGCGTCTTCACCCCGCTCCCTGACTTCGAGGCCGCCCTTCGCAAGCACAACCTGCCGCTCTACGGACTCGAAACGTTCACCCCGTTGAACCAGTACGACGTCCTCGGCTTCTCGCTCCAGTACGAGATCTGCTACACGAACGTGCTGACGATGCTCGACCTTGGCGGAATCGCCCTCCACGCCGAGGACCGATCGGCCGACGATACCCTCGTGATCGCTGGCGGGCCGGGTGCGCAGAATCCCGAGTTGCTCGCGCCGTTCATCGACCTCTTCGTGATCGGCGACGGAGAGCCCAGCTTGCCGGTCGTCGCCGAGATGTGGACCGAGATGAAGGGCTCCGGCCTCTCTCGCGACGAGAAACTCGCCCGGATCGCCGGCGCCGTTGACTGGGCCTATGTCCCGAGGTTCTATCAGCCGATCTACAAGGAAGACGGGACCATCCTGGAGGTCCGCCGAACCCGCGACGATGTCCCCGAGGCGATCCGTCCCTGCGTGATCCGTGGCCTCGACGAGATCCCGCTGCCCACCCGCCCGATCGTCCCGTTCGTCGAGACGGCGCACGACCGGATCGCCATCGAGATCATGCGAGGCTGCCCCTGGCAGTGCCGGTTCTGCCAGAGCACCGTCATCAAACGGCCACTCCGCTACCGGACCGTCGAAAATATCGTCCAGTCGGCAATGGAGAGTTACCTCAGCACCGGCTACGACGAGATCAGCCTGCTTTCACTCTCATCGAGCGATTATCCGCACTTCGAAGAACTGGTGAGCCGGATGAGCGAGGTCTTCACGCCGCTTGGGGTGAAGATCTCACTGCCGAGCTTGCGGATCACCGAGATGCTCAAGAAAATCCCGGCGCTTCTGGCCGAGGGCCGACGAGGCGGGCTGACCCTCGCTCCCGAGGTCGCCCGCGACGACATGCGCGAACAGATCCGCAAGCCAATCGATAACCGAGACCTCTACGACGGCTGCGCCGAGGCCTTTCGCCGAGGGTGGCGGAAGGTCAAGCTGTACTTCATGTGCGGACTCCCCGGCGAGCGTCAGGCTGACCTCGACGGAATCGTCGAAATGGCCGAGACCATCTCCAGGATCGGCAAGGAGGTGACCGGGCGATATGCCGAGGTCACAGCAAGCGTCTCGAACTTCATCCCCAAACCGCATACTCCCTACCAGTGGAACGGGGTCAAGGGCCGCGACTATCTGCGATGGGCCCACAAATACCTCAGGTCAAGGGTGAGGATCCGGTCCGTGAACGTGAAGTGCCACGATATCGAGCGAAGCCAGCTCGAAGGCATCTTGACCCGCGGCGACCGCCGGGTCTCGGCCGCGCTTGAGTCCGCCTGGCGCCGGGGTGCCCGGCTTGACGCCTGGAGCGAGCACTTTAACCCTCAGCTCTGGTGGCAAACCTTCGACGACCTCGGCATCGACGTCGATTTCTATAGCCACCGCGATCGTCCGGTCGAGGAAGTGCTTCCCTGGGACCACATCCAGATCAAGTACGGCCGCGACTACCTCGCGAAGGAACAAACCCGCTCCGTCGTCCAGCTCGGGGCGATGGCCGACGCGGTCTGATCTTGCATCCAGAGACTCGATACGGCCCCGAACCCATGCCCAGCCCGACCGCGCTCGATCCGCACCGACACCCGCGATGGCCCTGGCTGTTGCTGGCCCTCGGTCTGGCGTGGACGTCGGTGATCCGCGTTCCGATGATCCTCAACGCCGAGGATCATCTCGACAGCGACCTCGCGGTCGACGGCCTGACACTACTCGACGCCGTTCGGGGGCACTGGCGATGGCACTATCCCGGGACGCCACACATGGGCATCCTGCCGGTGCTCGCCTCGTACCCTCAGGCCATCGCCTTCGGTACGAATCCGGCGACGCTGGTCAGCGGCGGAACGGTCCTCTGGATGATGGTGGTAGGATCGACGTTCGGCCTGGCCTGGCGGGCGTTTGGGCCTCGGGTCGCTGCCTGGGCAATGGTTCCCCTCATCTTTTCCTCGGAGGGAACAATCTGGCTCTCCGCCCGGATCACCGGCGGCCACCTGCTGTCGCTGGCCTGGCACGCGATCGCCTTCTGGGGGCTGGCTCGATGCCTTCAAGAGGGCCGACGACGATCGGCCGCGATCCTGGGAGTCTGGTGCGGGATCGGTGTCTACAACGACGCGATGGGGCTGTTCACAATCGCCGGAATCGTGGCCGGCGCGATCCTGGCGAGGCGGCCAGTCCATCGATCTTCGATCCTTGCGTACGCGGCCGGTGTGGGAGTCGGCCTGCTCCCGCTGGCCGTTGGACGGTGGATGGATCCGTACGACGCCTACCCCTCGCAGTTCCAGGCGACGTACGCCGTCCCGGCCATGGCCGGCCATGTTGAGATCCTCGTGCGAGATTGCCTGCCGAGGCTCCTTGCGGGCGCCCGGCTGCGTGGGGCCGCGGCGTGGTCAGCGGCTGGCTGGCTCTCGATCCTGATGATGGCGGCGTTCACGGTCTCGATCGTCCGGCTGGGCGTTCTCGCGATCCGGTCCGACGACCCGGTACGTCGAGGCGTTGCTGGCGGAACCCTCGCCTCGGCGCTCCTGATCACTTCGGCGTTCCTGGTGAACCGCAATATCTATGATTCCGACAACTACCGATATCTGGTCTTCCTCCTCGTCCCCTGGTCACTCGGCCTCGGGGCAGGGCTGGACAACCTCGCTCGTCGAGGTGCCGGGGGATGGGGCTCAGCCGGGTTGATCGCTGCGACAATGGCTCTCGGGATGACGCTCGATACGCAGGCCTGGTATCGTCACACGCGAACCTACCTCAACGACGGGATCGTACCGGTCGTTCGGAAACATCCGTCGTGGGATGGACTGATCGTCGTCCACGATCGCGCGGATGGCCACGGACAGAAGGCCCGGGCCGAGAAGTTCCGCATTCCATCGGATGTCACTCACGTCTTCGGCGGCTACTGGGACGTCTACCGCCTGGCGTTCCTCTCGGGTGGGCGAGTCGTTGGCGTTCCGTATACGATGTACCCTAACCGATTCCGGAGATGGTCCCTCGGCCTGGGTCCAGGACGTGGTAAAATCCTGATCCTTCGACCGGGTGAGGAGAGATCAACCGACCGACCGGCCTCTGAATCGCCCGGCCGGCCACACCGACGAGTGCGGTCGGCCCGCGATATCGACTGGCATCCCGCGATGGAGACAGCCTGGCGCGCCGACAGTCGCGACCCGTCCGAACTGGGCGAACTGGCGGTCGTCGTCCCCTGATCCGTACCGACCCGAGAGACGCATCGTGTCCACCGAGATCGCCGAACCGAAAGCATCGACCCAGCCAGCCGCCTCGATTCTCGTGCGAGGGCCTAAAGGCTGGGCCGACCTCGCCGCGCTCTCGGCCTGGACGCTCGCCCTCGTCGCCTTCTTCTGGGACGTCGTCGCCCTTCGGGGCGCCCTGTTTTACTTCGACATCACCGAGATCAACTATCCCTACCGCGCCTTCTTTGCCGAGGAACTCAGGGCTGGCCGGTTCTCCCGATGGTGCCCCTGGATCTACTGCGGTATGCCGCTCTACAGCGAAAGTCAGGCCGGCTACCTGCACCCGCTGAAATACCTCCTCTATCCCTGGCTGGAAACCTGGCAGGCGCTCAACCTCGATACGGTCCTCTCGATCTGGCTCACTGGTGTCGGGGCGTATTTCTGGCTCCGTCGGCACGCAGGACCGGCCGGTGCCCTCACTGGTGCCGCGGTGCTGGGCCTCAGCGGCTACACCTGGGGCCATTTCATACATACCAGCATGATCAATGCGCTGGCGAGTGTCCCGTTCGTGATCTGGGGGTTGGAGTGCACCTGGGAGTCGGGCCGATGGCGGGGCGCCGTTCTCGGCGGCCTGGCGCTGGCGTGCCAGGTCTTCGCCGGACACCTGCAAGACGCCCTGTTCTCGGTAATGCTGGTCGGCGTCTACGCGACCTATCGGGCGATCACCGAGCGTGGCCGCCGGGCCCGAGTCCAGACCCTTTCGACGGCGGTTGTCCTGGTGGTGGTCGGCGTGCTGGTCTCGGCTGTGCAGTGGATCCCGTCGAAGGAGTTGCTCGACCGATCGCCGCGCGCCGGGGGACTGAGCTACTGGGAGCTGGTCTTCGGCTCGTGGAGCCCGGAATTGCTGCCGACGATGGTCGTCCGCGAGGCGTACGGCACCCGCGCCCGCGATACCGACTGGCTCGACGGCTTCTATCCGTACCACGAGATGAACGCCTACATGGGCCTGATCGCGATCGGTCTGGCGGTCATCGGCGCAGGAGGTGCCTCTCGCCGCGACCGCTGGGCCCATTTCTGGGTACTCATGGTCGGCCTGGGTCTGATCCTGATGCTCGGCCGGTTCACGTTTCTCTTCGACCGGGCCAACCGCATCCCGATCCTGGGCAGTTCGCGCGAGCCCGTCCGATTCTCGCTCTGGGTCGCAATGGCGGTCGCTGCGCTGGCGGCGCTGGGGGTCGATCGGTTGGCGCGTCCCGGGGCTGTCTCGATCCGGGGCGCCTTGATCCTCGGGGGCATTTTGATCGTGGCCTCGATTCCAATCCTGTTCGGAATCTACTCGCCCGTCTGGAACGAGCCCGATCGATGGACGAAGCCCTATCACATCGACCGATACCACTGGCTGGGAGAGGAGCTGACAACGTCCACGATCCGAACGGCGCTCCTCGTCGGACTCGCCTGCTGGGTCGCGAAGTCGGCAACCCGAGCGACCGACCCCGCGACTCGGTCGCGATGGGCCTGGGCGTTCCCGATCCTGGTCCTGGCTGACCTGCTGAGCGCCCA
>DAHZZC010000763.1 GCA_027435495.1 Planctomycetales bacterium | reverse complement strand
CCAGCCGGTTATGGGCGAGCAGCCGCTCGGACCTCGACGTGACGCGGTGGTTGTTGCAGCCGGCCCAGGCGGGTCGCGGCGCAGCGAAGCACTGGATCAGGAGCAGCAACAGCGCCCCCGTGCTCCATCGCGCCTGTCGCCTGAGTCGATCAGACTGCATCTCAACCCCGCCATCGAGCCGGATCCGTTATGGATCGGGCGACCTTCCTCGAGAATGGATATCGGCGAAATGGGACGCATGCGCAGGACTCGCTGCGCTATACGACATCAAACTACCGTACCGGAACCTGACATTGCAAGATGCGATCCAGAATTCGAGGCCGCAAGCCGCTTGCCGCGGTCGCTCCCGTGCTCCATCATGGATTTCTGATGGAGATCCCGGGCCGGAGCCGGATTTGCTTCCCGGCGGAGTCGGCCGAGCCGATCGACCTGTCTCGAACGAGTGGCGCCGGCGGCGGAATGGAGCCGCGGATCGGTCGAAAGGCCATTCCTGCCGAGCAACGGAACGGACCCGGAAGGGGAGAGCCGTGCCGATCGCTGACGCGAGGCGGTTCTATCGGAGCCTCCGGGGGAGTCTCCGCGCGGCTGCCGCTGTGCTGACCCTCGACGTGGTGCTCTCCGGATCGATCCTCATGGCATCGGTCTTCTGTCCCATCTGGGTTCTCGTCAGCATTCTGAGGAGCGCCTTCGTCCGCCCTGGTTGGGGAATCGCCCTGGCGCGGGTGTTTATTCCCGCCCTGACGTTGTTCCTGGTGAAGGCCAACGACGCCTTTCAACTCAGTGTCGCCGAGGCGCATTCGCAGCGAATCCTCGCGGCCTGCGAGCAATTCCACGCCGACAAGGGGCGTTTTCCCAGGAAGCTCGATGAACTCGTGCCGAACTACATGAACTCCGTTCCGGTCGCCAAGTACTGTCTGGGGCCTGGGAGCCGCTTCTTTTACTCGGCCGGGTCTGGAAATCATGCTATGCTCGCATGGCAGATTGTCGCTCCGTACTACCGGAAGATTTACAACTTTGACTCGCGTCGCTGGAGCTACCTCGATTAAGGGGCCCAGGGCGAGATGGATCGAAGGACGACAACCATCCGATGACCTCCTCGCGCTGGCCGCCGGCGGGGTCGGCCTGGCGGCGAGCGGACGTGATCGAGGGTGCGCCGTCTCTGTCGGGCAAAGTCTTCCGGATGGGGACGGACGTCGTCGACGGGACCTCATCCGTGGTATAACTGGGGAAATCTCACACATATCCCAGGCATTCTCCGGATGGACCGAGTGCGATCGTGCGCGGAGGGCTCATGCGTCGCGTGATCGGGTGGCGATGGGCCGTCGTGGCCGTCCTTGCGGGCGTGGTGATCGTTGCGGCGGCCCTGTGGTGGCAAGGACGCCCCGAACGGTACCTGGCTCAGGCCGAGGCGGCGCTGCGCGAGGATCACCCCGACTCGGCCCTGGAATGGCTGGCCGTGCCCGAGGCCGCGCCGGCCACGCGCGAGCGGGCCCTGTTGCTCCGAACGCGGGTCGCCGTCGAGCGAGCGAATCTGCCGGCGGCGGTCCGGGCGCTGAACCAGGTGAATCCGGACGGGCCCCTCGGGGCCGATTGCGCCTTCTGGCGCGGGCGGACGCTCTACGCCGCCGGGCAGACTTTGCGGGCGACCCACTGGTTCAACGAGGCCCTGAAGCGGCGTCCCGACCTCCCGGATACCTACCGATGGCTGGCCGCCGCAGCCTATGACCAGGGCAACCGGGAGACCGCGGTCCAGGCGCTGGAGACGGTCACCCGGCTGGAACCCCGGGACGCCCGGGCGTGGCGAACCCTCGGACTGATCTTCAAGGAAAGTGTGGAGTACGAGCGGGCCCGCGCCGCCTTCGAGAAGTCGGTGGGGATCGACGGATCTCTGCCCGAGGTCCGGCTGGAACTGGCCGAGACACTGCTCAAGCTCGCGGACCTGGCCGGGGTCGAGCGCGAGCTGGCCGCCTGCCAGGGCCGGGTCCCGGAAGGCCGCCACGCCGAGGTCCGGGCGGAATGCTGCCGACTTCGGGGCGATCAGGCCGGGTTCCGCTCCGCTGTCGAGGCCGGTCTGGCCGCCGCGCCGGAAAACCCCGGCCTGCTCCTGCATCGCGCCCAGATCGAACTGGTCGACGGTCATCTCGCCGAGGCCATCAACTGGCTCGACCGGGCCGTCGTGGCCGACCCCTACCGACCGGCGGCCCTCTATCTTCGCGGCGTGACCTTGCAACGGCTGGATCGCACAAGAGAAGCCCAGCGCGACCTCGCCCGAGCCAGTAAGCTGAACAAGGGACTCGCCGAGATGTCGTCCCTGAACGAGCAGGCCGAGCATGCCCCGCATGATGCCGACGTCCGTTACCGCCTGGGCAGGCTTTGCGTCGTGCTGGGAAAGCCCGAACTGGCCGCCTCCTGGTATCGGGCGGCGCTATCGTGCGATCCCAATCACGCCGAGGCCCGGGTCGGGCTCAACGCCCTGGGGCCGCCGGACCGCGTCGGAGGGCTCCGGCCCTGACTCTCAGCGACCCGCGCTTCCGGTCGCCCTCGAACCCCGTCCCCGCTTTCGCCTCGGTCCAGAGCCGGGGAAAACACATCGGCCGCGGCCGCGTTCGGCGGGGTCAAGGGCGCCGGATGCGGATGTAGTGGTCGGACAGGTCCAGGTGGGAAGCCTCGTTCCGTACGCCGGGCATGTGGCAAGCGATACACCCTTCCGTCGAGTCCACGGGGCAGACGCGAGCCCCCGGCCCGGTCTCGCTCCGGGGCCCCGGCGCTGGCTTGCCGGGGAGCGCTGCCGTCGCGGCCGAGTGGCACGCGAGGCATTTGGCCTCGTAATCCGCCGTCGAGGTGGATCGGGCGTCCCGATGAGGGTCGTGACAGGTAACGCACCCGAACGCCCCGCCACTCTCGGTATTGCACCGGCTCCAGGCCCA
>DAHZZC010000762.1 GCA_027435495.1 Planctomycetales bacterium | reverse complement strand
GTCGACTTTCCGTAATTGTGCCACTCGAAGGCGACCGCCTTCATTCGCTGGTCGAGGATTCCCTCTGGTGAATTCTCACCAGACTCGAACTCGTTGCGAACGACTGAGAATTCCGTCGCGAGGTCCTCGGCCTTGATCGGGCTGTGGATCATCCGGTCGGCCTCGAGCCGGATCGCAAACTCCAGATTCTCGTCGCTGGAAGGGAGGGTCTCATAATAGTTGGTGCGGTCGAGCCAGGTCGAGCCGTTGAACTGTGCACCCCGCTGCTTCATTGCCCCCGGGATGTCAGGATGGGTGGACGTCCCCTTGAAGAGCATGTGCTCGAGGAGGTGGGCCATGCCGGTCTCACCGTACCCCTCGTGCCGGGAGCCAACCAGGACGGTCATATTGACCGTCAGCTTCGGCCGGGTCGGGTCCGGGAAGAGCAGGACGCGAAGACCGTTGTCGAGCCGATACTCGGTGATTCCCTCGACAGAGGTTACCTTCTCGGGGGTGGCCAGGGCGTGATCCGCGGCGGTCGTCGCGAGTACGATCGCGGCCAGCCATCGCAGGGCAGGACGTCGGGTCGTCATGAAGAAGAATCCTTTCATCGAAGCACCAGATCAGTTTCGGCCGCGGGGAGGCGCGGTCCTCTCTCGGGTCAGGGTTGAATCAAAACGGGCCGCCCGATTCGATGGGGACGGCCGGCCGGGACTCGGCCGGGGCCATCACATCGTCGGGAAGCGTCGCCGCGCCGGCCGGTTCCTTCGGTTGCTCCCGGGGCCTGATGATGAGCTTGCTGTCCCGGACCTCAATGCGTTCAAGGCGACGAAAGCCTCGCTCGGTCTCCTCATCGTAATGGGCGTCGTTGAGGAAGTTGCGATTGAGTATCCCCTTCAGGAACGCAGGGGGCGGGCTCTTGCCATTGACTTCAAGTGACCGAATCGTCAGTGAGGGCCGGCCGTCCTCCAGGGCGAAGTGGAAATCCGCACTGCCGTTGAGGTATCTTCCCTGGGTCAGGCCGAAGGCCGGAATCTCGCTGAGGGGCAGGCTCACCTGCCCCTTGACACGGTCGCCGTCGAGGGCGATGTAGATCCGTCCCTTCCAATCGGGGTTTTCCTCGATAAGAGCATTGATTTCGTCGGCATCCAGGATCAGCGCCGAGGCTGGCCGATTCTCCTTGACGGCCGCCCGGAATTCATCGAATCGTTTCCGCAAGGCAACCCGGCGGTCGGCCGAGAGGTCCGACGTCGGCAGGACGTGCGGCGCGATCGACGTGTACTGGTCGACGACTGTCCCCACCCATCGATAAAGCAGAAACGTGACCACTCCGATCGCAATCAGCAGTAGGACCGACAGCACCGCCGCGATCACACAGCCATAGAAGAAGCACCCGCGCTCGGTAGGCGGTTCGTCGCCTTTCGGTGCGATCTTCCCGTAGTCGGAGTAGTCAAATTCGCTGGAATCCATGGATTCTCGCTCGGCCTTGCGCGGCCTTTCAAAATGAACCGGTCTCTCGGCGTGGCCGACGAACTCGGCCACGCCGCCGCGATGCTCGGAGACGGTATGGGTCGCCCGCCGTGGTCAGGCGAACTTGGTGTATCCCGGCACCGGGATGGCTGGAGCCATCAGTGGTCCAAACTCGTACTTCGGCGGGCTCAGGTCTTCCTTCGAGTTGAGGATCATGTCCGGCGTCACGGCCCGGCCGGTGTAGGCGGCGGTCCGTCCCATCAGCGCCAACAGTGTGCTGTTCGCCGCTTGCTCCCCGTTATTGATCGGCTTCCCGGCGCGGATTGCGGCGTACATCTCGTCGTGCTCGACCTGGTACATGTCGGGCCGCTGCCCACGATGCCGCCACTTGTTCTCGCCGGTGATCGCGGGCTTGAAGACGTCGGCCATCCCCTTCGAGCCAAGGAGGAAGTCGGCCACCTGCACGTCGGTGTGGACCCAGTGGCGGCAGTGGTGGTAGCCCCGGACGTTGTTCGGATACTCGTAGACGACGGAGAAGTGGTCCCAGATGTTGCCGTACTTCGCGTCGGTCCGGGACTGCCGGCCGCCAACGGCCGAGCATCGGATCGGCCGGATGTCGCCGGTGATCCAGCCCATCGTATCGATCCCGTGGACGGCCTGCTCGACGATATGATCGCCGGAGAGCCAGCAGTAGTAGTACCAGTTGCGCATCTGGTACTCCATGTCCGACGAGCATTCCTCTCGCTTCTTGCGGGGGTCCCAGACTCCCTGCGAATTGTAGGTCGTCTCGATCGCGACGACGTCGCCGATCTGGCCTTCGAGAACCCGTTTCATCAGCTCCCGCCGGGGCGGAAAGTAACGCCAGCAGAAGCCGTTAACCAGCGAGAGCCCCTTGGCCTTCGACTGCTTCACGGCCTCAAGGAACTTGCGGAGGCCCGGTCCGTCGACGGCCATCGGCTTCTCGACAAACGCGTGGACTCCCTTTGAGACCGCGTACTCCAGGTGGATCGGGCGGAAGTGCGGCGGGGTCGTCAGCAGGACGAGATCCACCTGATCGATTACGTGCTTGTAGGCGTCGAACCCGGCGAATTGTCGATCCTTCGGAACGTCGACCCTCTCGCCGACGGCCGAGCCCTTGATCACCGGTAGTTGCTCGTCGATTCGGTCCTGGAACGCATCCGCAACGGCGACCAGCCGGGTGCCCGAGTCGGCGGTAAGGGTCTGGACGGCCGCGCCCGAGCCGCGCCCGCCGCAGCCGACCAGGCCCACCTTGATGGTGCTGCTGCCGGCGGCGTGGACCAGCGGGACCGAGAGGCCGGCCGTGACGACGCCAGCCGTCGTCCCCGCAAGAAACGTGCGGCGGGTTGAGGTCGAGAAGGGCGGCCCGGCGGAAGGCCGGCCACCCGACGTGGTAGGATCGGTCACGGCGAGATCTCCTGCTACGAGGTTCGACCGTTCGAGAGCCCTCGGCGCCGATGTCGGCGGCGGGGATGATCAGCTATCATGGTAGCCCTTTCCGGGGCGAGATGCCATCGGGGTGATTGGTCACTCGTTGGCAAACTGGGCAGGGCTATTCGTCGATGGATTCCTGGGCCAAATAACATGCTGATTGCCGTCGAGATTTGCGTGGGCGACCTGGAATCGGCGATCGCCGCCGAGATGGGCGGCGCGGATCGCGTCGAACTCTGCGACAACCTCGCCGTCGGCGGGACAACCCCCAGCCTCGGCACCATCGCCGAGGCTGTAAAATCGCTTCGGATCCCCGTCCAGGTCCTCGTCCGCCCCCGTGCTGGAGGGTTCGTCTACTCCGACCGTGAGCTCTCCGTGATGCGGCGCGATGTCGAGGCCGCTCGCGAGATGGGGGCGGCTGGGGTCGTGATCGGCATCCTGGATCGGTCAGGGAGGGTCGATCGTGACCGGAACGCTGTGCTGATCGAGGCCGCCCGTCCGATCTCGATCACCTTCCACAAGGCGATCGACCAGGCCCGCGACCCAATCGAGGCCATCGACGACCTCCTCGCCATCGGAGTCGACCGCGTGCTCAGTTCTGGCCGCCAGCCCTCGGCACTCGAAGGCGTCGAGATGCTGGCCCGGATGGTCGAGCGCGCCGATGGACGTCTCGCCGTGATGGCCGGCGGTCGCCTGGCCGTCGAGCATCTTGCCTCGGTCATTCGAGAGAGTGGCGTCCGGGAGATCCACCTGGGTTCGGCCGCCTCCCGGATCGTTGGTGAGAGCGATCC
>DAHZZC010000761.1 GCA_027435495.1 Planctomycetales bacterium | reverse complement strand
GGGCGTCATTCTGCTAAGCGTGCTTGAGTTGTTTGTGGCGGTATTGCAAGCGTACATTTTCACGTTCCTTTCGGCCCTGTTCATCGGGTCGGCGATCCACCCGCACTAGGTTTGGGACGGGGATTGGGTCGTGTGGTTCCGGGCGAGGATCCGGGCTGGGTTGGGGCTCACGCATGGCCCCGGTTTGGCCATTGGACCGGGGATCCTGGGCTCGTGGCGGAAGAATATCACCGAGAAGATCCTTGGCGTGACCTGCCGACGCCTGGTGATTGGGCTCTCTCCTCGACTGGAGGGAAATCGATCAGCGTCCGGGGGACGCGGCATGGGACGGATCCGGCCGGCCGAGAGGAAATCGAAGCGGCGGAACCGGCCCGGAGGGCGGGCGCCCGAGGCGTCCCCCGCGGCGATCGGGGTGGCGGACGTTGGGCCTCATCCCGCCTGGTTTGTGGCCTTTCCAGAGTTTAGGGGAGTCGAGATTCCGATGAATTGGATCAAGTCGATCGTGCTGGCCGGGGCGCTTTTCCTCCTGGCCGACGGGACCGCCAGCGCCCAGGGGACCGCCCCCGCGGCCGGTCCGATGATTGATCTGGCGGCCCTCGGCGCCGGCGTGGCGATCGTTGGGGCTGGTGTGGGGATCGGCATCCTGGGCAAGGGTGCCCTGGAGAGCATGGCGCGGCAGCCGGAGATTGCCAGCAACATCAACACCTCGATGATCATCGCCGCGGCGCTGATCGAGGGTGTGACGTTCTTCGCGCTGCTGATCATTCTGATCAAGTGAGTGGAGTCCGGGCGTTGAGGCGGGGCGAGCCGGGCCGCCGCCCCGCGACGCCTACCGACCCGATCCCCCGCGCGACCCGAGAGATTATCATGCTGCGTCGATCGAATGCGATTCGAACGGCGGGGGGCCTCCTCGCCCTGATTCTGGCCTTCCTTGGCCCCGCCGCCATGGCGGCGCCCCAGGCCCACGCTCCCGCGGCGACAACCGCCGAGGAGGGGCATGCGGCGACCGAGGCGCCCGGTCACGCCGGCAACCCCAATCCGATGGAGGTCCAGCCGGCACTCTCCTTCTGGACGCTACTGGTCTTTGTTGGACTGCTGCTCCTGCTCGGCAAGTACGCCTGGGGCCCGCTCCTCCAGGCACTGAGCCAGCGTGAGCACCACCTCCAGCACGTTCTGGAGGAGACCGAGCGGGCACGGGGTGAGAGTGAAAGCCTGCTCGCCGAGCACCGTCGCCAGATGGACCGAGCCGCTGACGAGGTTCGTTCCATCCTCGACAAGGCCCGGCAGGACGCCCAGGCGACCGCCGACAAGATGATCCAGCAGGCTCAGGAGGAAGCCGAGGCCGCCCGACAACGTGCCCAGCGAGACATCGCCACGGCACGCGACCAGGCCCTCGCCGAGATCTGGCAGAAGGCCGCCGAGACAGCCGTCTTGGTCGCCGGAAGGGTACTCTCTACCGAACTCTCCGCCGACGACCACCGACGTCTCCTCGACGCTGCCATCCGCGAGCTCCCGTCCGCGTCGGCGAACGGCCACGGAGGGTCTTACGCATGACCGCCGCGACCTCCGAAATCGACCTCGGCGATGACACTGTGATCGCCGTCTCCCGGCGCTATGCCCAGGCACTGATTGATGCCGCCGAGAAGCAGGGCCAGGTCGATCCCGCGATCGAGGAGCTGGAAGAGGTTGTGGCCGAGGTCTTCGGACGTTTCCCTCGCTTCGCCGAGATGATGGCGACCGAACGCGTTCCGACCTCGGAGCGTGACCGTATCCTCGTCGAGGTTCTTGGTGGACGGGCGACTGACCTGGTGCTCCGATTCCTCCGCGTCCTCAACCGGCATGGTCGGCTCGGCCTGATCCGGGCGGTCGCGGTCGAGGCCCGATTGGCCTGGGACCGTCGAAATCGCCGGATTCCCGTCTCGGTCCGCTCGGTCGTTCCGCTGGGCGAAGATCAGATTGCGGCCCTCCGTGACCGGCTCTCGGGGCTGGTCGCCGGCACTCCTATCCTGAGCTTTTCTACCGACCCCGCGTTGATTGGGGGACTGGTCGTCCAGATCGGTGACCAACTCTACGACGCGTCGGTCCGGAGCCGTCTCGCGAAGCTCCGCCATCGCCTGATCGAAGGGAAGACGCATGAGATTCAGAGCCGACGAGGTCAGTTCAGTTATCCAGCGTGAAATCGAGCAGTTCTCCCCCGAGGTCGTACGGAGCGAGGTCGGCCAGGTCCTCGAGGTGGGCGACGGCATCGCCCGCGTCTACGGCCTCTCCGGGCTCATGGCCGGTGAGATGGTCGCCTTCGAGAACGGCGTCAAGGGAATCGCGTTGAACCTCGAGGAATCCTCGGTCGGCGTGATGATCCTCGGCGAGTATACCGGGATCGAGGAGGGCGACACAGTCACCGCGACCGGCGAACTTCTCCGCGTTCCGGTTGGCGAGGGGATGATCGGGCGCGTGGTGAACGCGATCGGTGAGCCGATCGACGAACAGGGCGCCATCGCGACCGAGATGACCCGCGCCCTGGAATCACCGGCCCCAGGGATCGCCGACCGACAGCCGGTCGACGAGCCGCTCCAGACCGGGATCAAGGCCATTGACGCCATGATCCCAATTGGTCGCGGCCAGCGTGAACTCATCATCGGCGACCGCAAGACCGGCAAGACCGCGATCGCCATCGACGCCATTCTTAATCAGAAGGGAACCGGCGTCATCTGCGTGTACGTGGCGATCGCGCAGAAGGAGTCGACGACCGCCGGGCTGGTCGACGTCCTCCGCCGCCACGGCGCGATGGATTACACGATCGTCGTGGCCGCAGGCGCCAGCGATCCAGCCCCGATGCAGTACATCGCCCCGTACGCCGGCTGCGCCATGGCCGAGTATTTCATGTACGAGCAGGGCAAGCCGACGCTGGTGATCTACGACGACCTCTCGAAGCAAGCCGTCGCCTATCGCGAGGTCTCGTTGCTGCTCCGTCGGCCGCCGGGTCGCGAGGCCTTCCCGGGTGATATCTTCTACGCGCACTCGCGGTTGCTCGAGCGGTCGGCCAAGCTCGCCAACCACTACGTGATCGTCCCCGAGGGAACCGCGCCCGCGAGCGTCACCGACCAGTCCGGTGTCGACGGCAAGTTTTACGTGGGCGTACCCGGGCTTGAAGAGGCCACTCATGCCTTGAAGGATCGATATCCGCAGGGCCACAAGGTGATGAAGACGGCCAGGTCGGGTGGATCGTTGACGGCGTTGCCGATCATCGAAACGCTCGAGGGCGAGGTCTCGGCCTACATCCCTACCAACGTGATCTCGATCACCGACGGGCAGATCTACCTGTCGCCGGATCTTTTCTTCGCGGGCGTTCGGCCGGCAATCGACGTCGGGATCAGCGTCTCTCGCGTCGGTGGCAAGGCTCAGATCCAGGCGATGAAGAAAGTGGCTGGTGGGCTCCGGCTCGACCTGGCCGCGTTCCGGGAGTTGGAGGCCTTCGCGCAGCTCGGCACCGAGCTGGACAAGGCGACCCAGCGCCAGCTTGACCGGGGCTACCGGATGGTTGAGCTGCTCAAGCAGCCGCAGTATCAGCCGCTCAATGTCATCGACCAGGTCGTCAGCCTCTTTGCCGGCATTGAGGGCTATCTCGACGACGTCGACCGCCGGTCGGTGCAGCGGTTCGAGGCCGATCTGCTCCGGTTCATCCGCGAGCAGAAGACATCCCTCCGAGAGGCCCTTGTCCGCGAGCAGAAGATGACATCGCAGATCGAGGCCGACCTCCGCGCTGCGATTACCGAGTTCAAGGGCACCTGGAAGAGCTGATCCTGACGCGGGTTGCAGGGCGGGCACGGCCCGTCGGCGATCGCCGAGATCCTCAGGCCGTCCCCGCCCCACCTCCTTTTAAGCCCACTGAAAACATGGCAAAAGCACGAGCGATCATCAAGCGCCGGAAGGCGGTCGAGAACATCCGCAAGATCACGCGGACCATGGAGCTGATCGCCACCAACCGGTTCCGCAAGGCCCTGAACCGGGCCACAGAGGCCGAGGCGTTCACCCGGAAGATCGCCGAGCTGGTGGCCGACCTGTGCGAGACCTCGGCCGAGGTCTCGCATCCGCTGCTGACCCGGCGCGAGCCGGTGAAGCGGTCGCTCCTGCTGGTCCTGACCAGCAACCGGGGCCTGGCCGGCGCCTACAACGGGAACGTCCTCCGGGTGGCGAACGCCCGGCTGCTCGACGACCAGACCGCCGGAATTGATACGAAAATCGAGGTGGCCGGAAAGCGCGGGATCAACTACTTCCGCTTCCGCCGTCAGGCGGTTGAGACCGCCTACACGCAGTTCGAGGACCGGCCGCAATACGAGGAGGTCGAGGCCCTCGCCGAGAAGTACATCCGACT
The DNA here is from genome assembly GCA_027435495.1 of Planctomycetales bacterium. Classification (GTDB taxonomy): domain Bacteria; phylum Planctomycetota; class Planctomycetia; order Isosphaerales; family Isosphaeraceae; genus JAKAUH01. The sequence goes on along the minus strand of DAHZZC010000761.1, from coordinate 1,977 downwards.
CTACCTGGGTGGCTCAATCGACCGGCTTGACGTCGCCTATACTCAGTTTTTCTCGTCGTCCCGCCAGGGCGCCACGGTGCAGACCCTGCTCCCCGTCGCGACGGCTGAGCTTGGCCAGACAGTCCCGTCGGTCCGTCATTCAAGGTCGGCGACCACCCCTGAGGCCGCCGCCTCCGACAAGAAAAAGACACGGGTCCCCTACGAATTCCTCCCCGATCCCGCCAGCATTCTTGAGGAACTCGTCCCGGTCTCGTTCAAGGTCCGCCTGTTCAAGTGCTTCCTCGATGCGGCCGTCAGCGAGCAGATCGCGCGGATGGTCGCCATGGGAGGGGCTACCAAGAACGCCGACGACCTCGTCAAGTCGCTTACCCGCCAGTATAACCGAGCCCGACAGTCCCAGATCACCCGAGAGCTCGCCGACATCGTCGGCGCCGCCGCCGCCCTGCAATGAGGCTGGGCGACGGTTCGGGCCTTCGAGGCGAAGCGGAGGCCCACTTCCGCCTTTTTGACCCAATCTGGATATTCCACTTTCGATATCGAAAATGGAATGTGACTCGGGGTTTTTCTCCGTCTCTCCGTGGCTGCGAGAAACCACCCGCGTTGCTCTCCTCGCTGACCGCTGATCCTTCCTTCCGCAGGGGGGGCCGGGTCGCTATCCTGGACAACCGTCGGAGGTTATCAGGAAGAGAGGTGAAGCGATGCTCCCCGGGCCGGTCTTCACGTTCGAGATGATCATCACGTCGCGTCGGGGACGGTTCTATGCAACCCGGGCGATGTACGCGGTCGTCCTGCTGCTGATTCTCTGGACGGTCCACTCGGCCTGGTCGTCGGCTGAGGGCGGGATCATACCGGCCGAGATGATGCCGTGGTTTGGGCTCTCGGCATTCGGTTCGGTCGCGGTCGGGCAGGAGATTCTGGTTCTGGTCCTCACGCCGGCGCTGGTGGCCGGGGCAATTGCCGACGAGAAGCGGCGAAAAACGCTCCATTACCTGCTCGCTAGCCAGTTGACCGGCCCGGAGATCGTTCTCGGCAAGCTGATGGTCCGAATGCTCTATCTGGTCGTCTTGCTGGGTGTGAGCGTGCCGGTACTGAGCCTGCTCGTACTGATCGGCGGCGTCGATCCGATCCTGGTGGTCCTGGGCGTCGGTGCGACACTATCGACGGCCTGGTTCCTGGCCACACTCTCAATCTGGGTCTCGACGATCGCTCGCCACCCGCGCGAGGCGCTCTTCGCCGCGTACGGGCTGGAGACCCTCTGGCTACTCTTGCCGTGGGTCCTCAGGAACGTTTCGTGGACCGGAAACCTGGCGTTCAATTCGGCCATCGTAGGGCTCGCCGACTGGATCGGGGCCAGTTCGCCGGTCGAGACGATCCGTGAACTGGTGTTCGGCGGGTTCCTGCCGGGGCGTGACCGGCTGGCTCCGATGTACGGGATGATCGGCATCCAGACCGCCCTCGGCGCAGGACTGGCGGGGCTGGCCGCGGTGCAACTCCGGCCGATCTTCCGCCGGCAGGACGACGCCCCCCGACGCCGGGGGCTGCGCGCCTGGCTCTCGGCGAGGCGGGCTCGGAAGCACCCGCCGATCGGCGACCGACCGATGCTCTGGAAGGAGCTGCAAACGTCGAGGCCGGGCGGCCTGGCGCGGGGGGTCGGCTGGCTGCTCACCCTGGTCCTCGGCGGATTGCTGCTCTACAACGGCGTCTGGCTGTTCCTCTCGGCCTTCGTCGAGATGTGGGACTACGGCTACACGCCGCCGATGGTCTCGCGGTTCGTCCCCTCGCAGATCGGCTCCCTCGATCGCTGGTACTTCCTCTCGTTCCTCCAGTTTGTCATCCCGTTCATCTATCTCCTGGGAATTCTGATCGTCGCCGGATCGGCCGCGGCGGCGATCACGGCGGAGCACGAGGACGACACCTGGGTCAGCCTGACGGCGACCGACGTCACCGGCCGGGAGATCGTCCTCGCCAAGCTCCTCG
>DAHZZC010000760.1 GCA_027435495.1 Planctomycetales bacterium | reverse complement strand
CCCGAGCCGGCCGCCGTCGCGACATGCTTGTTCCCGGAGAAAACCTGCACCTCGTTGGCCTTCAATCCCCGGTAGAAGCGCTTCGCCTCGTCATCGCCCAGGGCCGCAAACAGGCACGCCGCCTGTGTCGCCGTTGTCCCGAAAAGCGGCTTCGCGATCCCGATCTTCCCCTTCCACTTCGGATCGACCAGGTCCCGAATCCCCCGCGGACGTTCGGCCTCAGGCACCAGCTTCGTGCTGACGATCAACACCCGCGCCCGGCCCGCAAAGCCGTACCACGTCCCGTCCTTCGCCCGAAACGTCTCGGGAATCTCGTCCAGATGCGACGGCCGGAACGGCTGCAATAATCCCCGCTCCCTCAGCCGGATCGTGTTTAAAATCTCGTTGTTCCAGAAAAGGTCGCATCGCGGATGCGACCTCTCCGCGATGATATCGTTGGCCAGGCCCACCGTCTTCGTGCTCTCCACATCGAACTTGGGCAGAACCTCCACTCCCGTCTGCGCCGCGTAGTCACGCAAAACCGGCTCGCCAAACTCGCGATCCTGCGCCGAGTAGACCACCACTCGCCCCCGACCCTCGCCCGCTCCCCCACTCCGATCGCCCCCACAACCCACCATCGCCACGAACCCGATCGCCACGGCCAGACGAAAAACCAGCCCCTTCCTCATCATTCCGCCTCCGCTCCGCTTCCACCAGAACCCACCCCACTCGGTCCAACCATCCGACAAGCGTCCGACAACCATCTTCGCCCCGCCGATCGCCCGCGCCAAGGCTCCTCCCATTCCTTGACAGGCGGGTCGCAATCAGATAAACTAAACATCCGTACAGATTCATTCCGGGCCTGCGGAATCGGGGTTGTCCGAACGCGGGGGTCGGATCGAACGGAGTGGCATCACCAGGATGGAGAGGAGGCCGTCAAGTGACGGGAGCGAGACTCATGGCCCCGGCCGTTCCGATCCGCCCGACGCAGGCACCTGGCCCGTATTTGTCGCGGTCACTCTACCGGCTCACGGTCGCGCAGTACGCGCGGATGCTTGAGGAAGGGACGATCGCGGATGGCGAGCGAATCTCGCTGATCGAGGGTCTTCTGGTTGTCCGGCCGCGGCGGATACGGGCGGAGATCGTTGCGACGAACAAGGGGCTGCGGGTGCTCTGGCGGATGATTCCGCCGGGGTGGCACGTCGTCAAGGGGTCGCCGATCCGGGTCTCGGATTGGAGCCGTCCCGAACCCGATCTGGCGGTGGTTCGAGGGATCGTCGATGAGGACGAGGGTCGCGAGCCGACGGCCGTCGAGACCGCGATGGTGGTTGAGATCGCCGGTGCCCATGCCGACGACCGGGCCGAGCTGGCTCGCGTCTACTCCGCGGCCGGCATCCCGGTCTGCTGGATCGTCGACCTGGCCGAGGGGCGGCTTGACCTCTTCTCCGAGCCGAGGCGCGAGGGATACCGGTCGCGCCAGGTTCTCACCCGCGGCCAGGATGTTCCCGTCGTCGTCGACGGGATTGAGGCCGCCTGGATCGCCGTCTCCGACCTCCTTCCCTGAATCACTGCCCGGGATGCCACAACCAGACGGGAAAGCCCGACGCTCTCGCCATCCGATGGCCCGCGTAATGGAGCGCCAGGCGATTCCCCGCCGGATTGTGGCGTTCCGGGCAACGGGCTCGTTCGTGCCAATCTTCGATCATCCATCGATCAATTGTAGTTTCTTCATGAAATTGATAGACAATATTGATTGGGCGAAGTCTGGGATGGGATACGAAAGCAGGGGTCTGGGGAGGAAAGCAGGCCCGGTTGCCTGATGAAAAAGTCTCGTGGAGTCTCGTGGAGTCTCATCAGCGATGGCGTATCTCGCGGCGAGGGATTTTCCGGGCGGGATGGTGCAAGATCGCGGTCGAGAGGTCGATGGTGGCACTATTGAGGCCATCGGCGGAGACCTGGAGTATGAGGGTCGAGCCTCTGGAAATGGACCGCGGGACAAGCCCGGTGAAGCTGACGAGACCGTTGACGGCCGTGAGGGTGCGGACCTCTCGCGAAGTCGCTCGCCCCCGATGCCCGATCAACGTGATGGTCACCGGCCCGTTGTACGTGCTGGCTGGACTCCCGGACGCGTTCAGCACATCAACCGTGAGACCGAACGAGCGGCCCGACCCGATGGTGGGCGGCGGACCAACGAAGGCCAGCGCTGCGGGCGGATCGAAGACCGTGATCGGCGCCGTGGCCGCCGGAGCAAAACCCGGGGCGCTCGCCCGGATTGTGTAGCCAGCCCCAGCGGTTTCCAGGATGAGACCGTAGAAGGTGGCCAGGCCCTGCTGCACCGGCATCGTCAGAGTCCCGCCGAGCATTGCGCCCGGAGGCCCGCCCGCCATTGCCAGCGTGACCAGAGCGGCATACGACAAATCGGGGGCGCCCTGGGCCGTATCGACCTCGATGGTGAGATCGAAATAACGGCCAGACTCGGCGATCGTCGGCTGCGCTGAGATCGCAAGGTAGGGCGTCGCGACCGGTGTTGTGGAGCTGCCTCCCGAGGGCGCTGTTGTCGTTGTCGTGGGCGAGGGCGTGGGGGTCGTCGAGGTTGGCGAAGGGGTCGGAGTCGGGGTGGGCGTTGTGATGACGGTCCCCGCGGCGGCGACGCTGAATGGGCTGGTCGTCACTGGAGGCAGGCCGGAGCCGGTCACCTGGAGCGTGAACGGCGATCCTGCGTTCGGAACGCTCAGCCCTCCGAACGAGGCCACGCCACCGATCACCGGCGCGGTGAGCGGACCGCCGAGCGAACCCTCGGTCCCCGAGTTGGTGGGCGCGATCGCGAGGTTGCCGGCGTAGCCGACGACCGTGTTGCCGTACTGGTCCTCAACCGAGACGTTGACGTTGAACGGGGCGCCGGCGTCGACGGCGGCCGGAGGCTGGGTCGTCACCACGAGCTGCGAGGCCGAGGCGGCCGTCACGACGAACGCCGGTGTGTTCGAGGGTGCCAGCCCACCGCTCGCCGCCTGGATCGTGTAGCCGGTCCCGGCCTGGTCGAGTGTCAGGCTGCTGAAGCTGGCGACGCCGTTGGTAAGCTGGGCGCTCGTTGCCCCGCCGAGGACCCCTCCGGTCGGGTTGCTCGACAGGCCGATGACCACTCCACCATTGAACGCCGTATCGACATTCCCCTTCGCATCTTCGGCGGCCACTGAGAACCCGAACGTCGTCCCCGCGACGATCCGCCCCGGTGGTGGCGTGATGATGACCAGTTGCGAGGCCGCCGGGGCCGGCGTCACGCTGAAGGTCAGAAGCCCAAGCGAGGCCGACGGCGAAAGACCAACGCTGCTCGCCTGGAGTGTGTACCCGGTACCGGGCTGACTCACCGTTAGCCCGGCAAACGTCGCCAGTCCGTTCGAGAATCCCTGGATCGTCGAGCCGCCGAACGTTCCGCCGCCCGGGTTGCTCGACAGGGCCAGAGTGGCGCTGCCGGTGTAGGTCGGATCGATGTTGCCATAAGGGTCCTCGGCCGCCAGCACCAGCTCGAAGGCCGCGCCCGCGATCACGGACGATGGCGGCGGCGAGAGCGCCACGAGCTGTGTCGCAGCGCCGGCCTTCACGTCCACGGGGAACGAACCGGTCGCCATCGACGTCGGCGTGTCGGTGCTCGAGCTGGCCGCCTGCATTGCGTAGCCGTCGGCGGCGATATCCATCGTCAGTCCGGTGAACGTCGCGAGGCCCGCATTGAACGGCTCAGTCGCCGATCCTCCCAGCGCGGTTCGGCCGGGATTGGTGGTGAGGGCCACCGTCACGGTCCCTGGAAACGAGGCGTTCACGTTGCCATACGGGTCCTCGGCCGCGACGACCAGGCCGAACCCGGTGCCGGCCGTGACATCGCCGGGCGGCGGCGTCGTGACGACGAGCTTCGCGACCGTCCCGGCGGTCACCGTGAGGGGAGCTGTCGTTAACGAGGTCAGCCCGCTCGCCGAGACCTGAAGCGTGAAGTCGGTCCCGGCATTGACGAGGCTCAGTCCAGAGAACGTTCCAACGCCTCCGGAGACCGAGGCCGTCAGCGGGCCGCCAAGCGTTCCCTCGGCCTGGGGACTGCTCGCGGCGACCGCGAGATTGCCGCTGTACCCAGCCACGCGATTGCCGTACTGGTCCTCGATCGCGACGGAGAGTCCAAACGTCTGGCCGGCCACCACGGAAGCAGGAGGAGACGACGTCACGATCATCTGCGACGCCGAGGCCGGCTGCACCGTGAGCGGAATCCCACCCGTCGGCGACAAACCGGCGCTCAGGGCGACGATCTGATAACCCGTCCCGGACGTGTCGAGCGAGAGCGCGGTGATCGGCGCCAGGCCGTTGCTGAAGGGAACGTTAACCTGTCCCGAGAGCGATCCGCCGCCCGAGAGCGCGACCGTCACCGTCCCGGTCGTCCCGGGGAAGACGTTGCCGAACGGGTCGGCCTCCGCCAGCACCATTCCAAATGTGGCGCCCGCGGTCACCGTCGCCGGCGGCGGCGAGACAACGATCAGGTGGGTGGCGGTCGCGGCGTTAACAGCGATCGGAGGCGACTGGGTGCCGCTGACGCCGGTCGAGGTCGTCGCCACGGACAGTACCGTGTTCGCAGCCGTATCGAGCTGGAGCCTGGAAAAATCGGCCACGCCAGCAACCGCGGCCACGGTAACCGCCCCGCCAGGGTTGCTCAGACCGCTCACCGTGACATTCCCGGTGAAGCTCGTATCCACGTTCCCAGACGCATCCTCGGCCGAGATGCTCATCGCGAACGAGGTCCCGGCGGTCAGGGTCGACGGCGGCGGCGAGGTCACGACCAGTTGCGATGCCGAGAGGGTCCGTCGGACTTCCAGCGGCTCGATGCAGGGGCGGTAAGATCGCCGGGCTGGGGACGGCGTCTCCGTTCGCGGGCGCGCGCGGGGCGGCATGGGGACTCTCCAGGCGGTCGTGGCGTCGCTCAGCCATACCCTACGACGCGGGCGGCCGGGATCCGCCTCCATCTCCCCAGTTTTCCCGAGCCGCCCAGCCCCAGAATCAGGGGCGTCGGTCCTGTTCGCGGAGAAATCGTCGGTTGCGGTCGATGTGATAATGGCAGAGCGCGATGGCGCAGGCGTCGGCGACGTCGTGGGGCTCGGGGAGGCGGTCCAATCCCAGCTCGGTCTGGATCGCGTGCTGCATCTGTTCCTTGGGGGCCTTGCCGCTGCCGGTCAGCGTCTTCTTGATCCGCGCCGCTGCGTAGCCGAACAGGGCGACCTTACGCTCGGCGGAGGCCAAGACGATCACCCCCCGGGCGTGCGCCATCAGGATCGCGGTCCTCGGGTGTTTGACGTGGCTATGCACCTGCTCCAAGG
>DAHZZC010000759.1 GCA_027435495.1 Planctomycetales bacterium | reverse complement strand
CTGGTGGATCAGGGGATCGGCCGCGTCACCTGGATTCGATCGGCGGCCGAGGTTCCGGTGCCAAAGGATGTCGAGGGAGCCGAGTCTGGAGGATCTGACCGGGCGCTTGCGGTCCTGGGCGCGACCCGGATCGTCCCCCGCGGCCGGCCGGGTCTGGTCGTGATGTGCGGTACCGCGATCACCGTCGAGCGGATCACGACGGAAGGCGTCTGGCAGGGTGGTGCGATCGCGCCGGGGCTCGGCCAGACGGCCCGGGCCCTCAACCTGATGACGGCGCAGCTTCCCTTCATCGAGCTCAGCCGGACGCCGCCGGCCTGGGGCCGCGGCACCGTCGATTCGTTGAAAGCGGGGATCTTCTGGGGGATCGTCGGGGCCGTTCGCGAGCTACTCGCCCGGCAGGAATCGGACCTGGGTGCGGATCCGGTCGTGGTCTGGACCGGTGGCGACGCGGTTTTGCTGGCGCCTCCGATCTTCGGCGACCGGGCGCGGATCGAGCCCGACCTGATCCTCAACGCTCTTGCGGGGGTTGCGTTCGGCGGGATTGGCGATTGATTGACCTTCCCGGCCTTCGGGGTTTTGGTTAAGGTTCCGCCGTTCCTCATATCAGCGGGATTTCTTCGATCCCGGGCGGGGTTGGCAGGATGCCGGCCCCGAACGATTCCGATTCGCGGATCATCCGACGACAGGAGGTCGATCGGGATGGGCCATCGCACAGTGTACCGGCGCGGCTTGCCGGTTGCGCAGATACTGCTTGCCTCGACTGCGGCCTGGCTCCTGGTCGCCTCATCCCGGGCGCTCGCGCAGGGGCCGCAGTTCGACGCTGGCGCGCCGCCTGGTGCGGCTGCCGGTGCGAGCACTGTCGGCGTTCCACTCGGAGCCGCGGATTTCCCCGGGATGCAGGGGGCATCGATCGCGCCGTTCAGCGGCCGACCGGGTCCGGGGGGCAGCCACGTCCCGGCGGCGGCGCTCTCGACACCGAGGGCGCCGGTTTTCCGGACGAACGCCCAGGGCAGCCCGTTCGCCGTCCAGCCGATCCAGGAGCAGGATATCCCCGCCTATGGCGACCTCGACCTTCCGGAAAACTACGAGGGGCCGGCCAGCGGGCTGACCATCGACCAGGCGATCGAGTTGCTGATGAAGCAGAACCTTGATCTGATCGCCTACCGGATGGAAGTCCCGATGGCCGAGGCCGACATCCTCACGGCGAGCCTGCGAAACAACCCGATCTTCTACGCCGACTATCAACTGCTCCCATACGGCCACTACTCGTTCCTCCGCCCCGGCGGTCCACAACAGAGCGACGTGAACATCAACTATCCGCTCGACATCACGGGGAAACGTCGGGCTCACACCCAGCAGTACCGGATGGCCAAGCGGGTGACCGAAGCGCAGCTTCAGGACGCCGTTCGCAACATGATCGACAACCTCTACACGGTCTACGTTGACGCGGTCTCCGCGGCGCTGACGGTGAAGTTCAGCGAGACATATGCCACCGGCATTCGTGGGCTGGAGGAGCGGATGGGGCAATTGTATCGAGGGGGACAGGTGAAGGAGTCAGATCTGCTCGCGGTTCGGGCCAAACGTGAGCAGGCCGAGCTCCAGGTGCGCGAGGCGCTCCAGGCGAAGTTCAAGGCCAACCGGGCGGTCATCCTTATGCTCAACCTCTCGTTCGACGACGCGGAGGCATTCGAGGTCCGCGACCCGATCGGCAAGCTCCGCCCTGCCCCGATGAAGCGCGAGGAGCTGATCCGTGCGGCGCTCGAGATCCGGCCCGACCTCCACGCGATCAAGATGGGCATCAAGCGGTCCGAGGCCGACATCCGCGCCGCGAAGGCCGACGCCTATCCCGATGTCTTCGTTCTTTATCAGCCTTATACCTTTCAGAACAACACGTATCTCGGCGTACAGAGCGCGTATTCGTGGACGCTTGGCCTGACAGCGACGGTCCCGCTCTACAACCGAAATCAGGGGAACATCGCGCGGGCGAAGATCAACCGAGACCAGACGGCCGTGCAGGCGGCGAGCACCGAGCGGCAGGTGGTCAGCGACGTTCTGGACGCTGAGCAGGAACTCCGACAGAGCCTCATCAGTGTTCGGGAGTTTCAGGACGAGATCATCCCGGCCAACCGGAAGATGCGCGACTCCGCGTACAAGCTCTACCGGGCAGGAGAGTCGAGTATCCTCGATTTTCTGGAAGCCCAACTCTCATACAACGAGGCCGTCAAGCAGTACCGGGACGCGCTGGTTCGGCACCGTCGGGCGATACTGGACCTTAATACGGCGGTCGGGGAACGGATTCTGCCATGAACCGACGATTGCAAAGCCGGACCCGCCGACCGACGCTCGAAGGGCTTGAGCCCCGTGAGATGCCGTCAACGCTGCACCTCGGCGGCGGGTCATTGGGGAACCCGGGCTGGGTGAAGCCGGCCATCTTGCAGCAGGTCGCGGCCTCGCTCTACGCGCCCATCACCACCACGTCCACCACGACGGTCGGCAACCAGACGTTTCCGCCAGGAACGTACCAGGTCCCGCAGCCGACGAAGGCCGAGATTCACCGGGAAACCTTCTGGATGGAGTTCGTGGGCCATTACTACGTCGGCGCGCCCCGGTTCTCCAACCAGTCGGCGACGATCCATATCTACAGCAATGGACGGAACGTGACCTCGAATCAGACCTCGCACGCGAGGGCACAGGTCCTCCTGTTTCCGCCAGCGGATCCCTCGGCCTCGCCGACGACCAACGATCCGATGGCCGGTCAGGTCGCGGGGCTCCTGAGCCTGTTCCCGGCCAATGCGCTGCAATCGGGTAGCTCGCTGTTCGCCGAGCTGACCAAC
>DAHZZC010000758.1 GCA_027435495.1 Planctomycetales bacterium | reverse complement strand
TGGCCCGGACACTCGGCACCTCGTGCCTGATGCTCACCATGCCGGGAGTCGACCACGTCCAGGCTTACCTGTCCGATCGGAAACGCTACATCCGGATCGTCAGCACGTTCCTGGAATCGCACCTAAGCCCATGAGGGGATGACCCCGACCGAGGGATGAGATGACCATCCCCCGATCAGGAATCGCCGGGTTCAGGCCCGATCAGGGCCCGACGCCGCCATGCGTACGATAGGGCGTCAGGTGGGAAGGCTGGTCGAGCAGCCAGAACCGCTCCCAGTCGTCGCCACCCTGGCGCAGGTTTTCGGAGTCGACGAGCAACTCCTGGACGCGTTTGGGCCGGTAGGCCGCATAGTGCGGCAGCGGCACCGGCGCACAACCCTCGAACAGGGCGAGGGATGCGACCGTGATCGCCAGGGCCGCGGTCAGCTTCCTCATTTCGGGCTCCTCCCGTCTGGCAGACTCCCCGGGGCCTCCGCACACCGTACCTTCCTGGCCGGTGGGGTCTCGGGGGACTCGTGGCGCGAGGGCAGGCCCCGCGCTCGAGCCGGAATCCGTTCTCCGATCCCCGGAAGCCTCTTCGCCGGGGTCGTCGCCTGCTCCTGATCGGACCTGAGCCCGGCCCCGCCGCCCTATCCGAACGCGCCCGATGGACGCCGCCCGAAAGGGCTCGGGTTGCCTGGGGATGGCTCAGTCGGCCGTCGTCCGGGCCTGCGATTCGGCCAGTGGCTCGACGGGTCCGTTGTTATCATCATCGGCATCCGGATCCGAATCCTCAAATGGAAGCTGCGACGGGTCCATCTTTCGAACCAGTTCTTCCATTTCCTTGCCGGGCTTGAAGGTCACCACATTCTTCGAGGGGACGTAAACCTTGTCGCCGGTCCTGGGGTTCCGCGCCTTCCTCGGCGCCCGCTTCTTGACCTCGAAAACGCCGAAGTTCCGCAGCTCAATCCGGCCTTCCGAGACCAGCGTCTCGATGATGGCATCGAGGGTCCGCTGGACGATGTCCTTCGTCTTGAGCTGGGTCAGACCGATGTCCTCGGAAATCTTCTTAACGATTTCTTTCTTGGTCACGGTGGCGATCTCCGCGGGGCGGCGAGGTCGGCCCGGTCCGGGCATGGAAGGCTCAAGTGTAAGACTGGCTTGGATTAGAGTCAAGAAAAAAACCCCGCGGCGAGGCCCGATGCCGGCCCCTGGCGGCCCGCATTCGCCGCCGGACCCTCGCCGATTGGGGCGATCGAATCGGCATCCGCTGACGAGGGCTCCCGATCCCGGAGATGCCGGTGCAGCGGGGCGTATTGCCAGGTCCGATCGTGCCGCTCGGCCAGCCGCTTCAGCAGACCGAGGAATTGCTCGGTCAGTTCCGGCGCCTCGCCTTCATAAGCGGGATCGCAAAAATAGACCCGGCAGCCGAGCGGACGGGCCGTCCGGGCGGTGCATCGGCCGACCCGATCCTGCCAGGGGCAGGTGGCGCCGTCGTCGATCGGACGGATGGGTGGCGGGGCGTTCGCCACCAGGTACGCGAATTCGATCGACGAGAGGAAGAGTGTGTGCCCATATTCCCGGAATCGGCAGCATCGGCCGCTGATCTGGCAGACGGGCGCCCGCTCGGCCACGGCGGCATCGAGCTGAGCATAGAGGGCTTCCAGCTCGATGTCGATCGGGTCGGCGATCGGTTCAGGCTCCTGTTCGTCGCTCATGTCTGGACGCTATCCAGGGAAGCCCGGATCTCCACCAGGTCGTGATGCTCGCCAGTCCCGGCGCCCGGGCAAATCTTGCAGACTTCCTCCCAGTTCTTTCGGCGCGAGAGGTTCTCGGGCCAGAAGGGCCAGGCGCGGCACTGATCGGGGCGGGCGGAGTAAACGGTGCACCCGGTCCCGCGTTCCCAGAAGATGCAGTCGCCGCCTGGCTTCTCGATCAGGCTGAACCGATCCTCGACCAGCCGGACGTACCGCTCGGCGAAGGCCTCGACCGTTTCGCCCCGGAACTCGGCCAGCCGCCTCATTTCGTCGATCGTGACCCAGACGTACCCAGGGGCCCCTGTACAGCAGTCGCCGCACTGGGTGCAGGAAAAGGCCAGTCCATCCCGATACCAAGGCGACTTCGGATGCGGTAGACTCATAGAAGATCCCGACGGGTCGGGCCGAAGGGGGACAAGGTGCGGGCGAGTCCCGAACACTCTATCGGCCCGGGCGGATACTGGCTACCTCTCGCGATCCAATCGCTTGCCGTGCCGGGATTTGCAATGCCCGCCCTTCGGCCCGTCTCTCTCCGGGCCCCTTTGCGAACGGAGGCCACCCCGATGACAACGACCGGCCCCATCGATCGGGTCGTCCTGACGCACGTCCAGATTCCCTTCAAGGAACCCTTCTGGATCGTCGGAGGCGAGGTGGCCATCAAGGACGCCATCCTCGTCGAGGTCGAGAGTGCTTCGGGGGTCGGACTCGGCGAGTGCTCTCCGATGGCCTCGCTCCTGGCCGGTCGCTCGGGGTTGGCCGAAACCTGCTGGGAAGACCTCGCGACCCAGATCGTCCCGGACCTGCTCGGCCGGGGCTTCGCGGATGTCGATGAAATCGTGGCCGTGGCCTCGGGCTGGCGGGCGAGCCCGTTTGCGATCGCCGGGGCCGAGACCGCACTCTGGGACCTCCTCGGCCAGGGCCTCCATGCCTCGATCGCCGAGCTTCTCGTCGCCTCTGGCCTCCGGATCGACCGGGGCATTGAGTCGGGCCTGGCGATCGGCCTGTATGCCAGCATCGTCGAACTGATCCAGGCGATCGAGGTGCACCTCTCGGCCGGCTACAGGCGGGTGAAGATTCCGATCCGCCCCGGGCAGGACATCGAGAGCGTCCGGGCGGTCCGACAACACTTCGGCGACGTCCCATTGATGGTCGACGCCCGGGGAACCTATACCTCGGCCGAGATCGACGTCTTCCGAGAGCTCGACGATTTCGACCTCCTGATGTTTGAACAGCCCATGGCGCCCGACGACCTCGACGGGCTGGCGGCGCTCCAGAAGGCGGTCGCCACCCCGGTTTGCCTCGATGAGACAGCGACGAGCCTCGACCGGACCGCCGAGGCGATCCGACGAGGCGCCGGCCGGATCGTGAACCTGAAGCTTCAGCAACTCGGCGGCCTCGGGCCGGCCCGAGAGATCCACAACCTCTGCTATCGAGAGGGCGTCCAGTGCTGGGTCGGGGCGATGCCCGAGCTCGGGATTGGACAGGCCCACGCGATTCACCTGGCAACCCTTTCCAACTGCAAGTACCCCTCGGACGTCGGACCAAGCGCTCGGTGGTTTGTGGATGATGTGACGATTCCGCTGGTGGAGCTCTCGGAGACCGGGACGATCGCCGTCCCGACGCGTCCGGGGCTCGGCTACCTGCTCGACCCGGTCAAGCTCCGGCGCTACCAGGTGCGTCGGGAGGAGTTCGCCCGGTAGGCCCGTCCCGTCCCATCGCGTCGCGGTCGGTCAGCCGCCGATCGAGTGCATGAGCCGGTCGGGCCGGATGAACCGGGCGGTGTTAATTTCGTGGCCTTCCCATTTGGCGGCAACCGACTCGCGGAAGGCGAGGGCGATCGCCGTGTCGTCGGCTCCGCCGCGGAGCAGAGCGCGGATGTCGGTTTCCTCGAGGGAGAAGAGGCAGTTACGGAGCTTACCGTCGGAGGTCAGCCGGAGTCGATTACAGCTCGTGCAGAATGGGCGGCTGACCGAGGCGATGAAGCCGACCCGCCCGCCGCCGTCGAGGTAGTCGTAATCAAGAGCGGGTGCCTTCGGGTCCTGGTGGGCGATCGGGGCCAACGGGGCGACCTCGCGGGCGAGGATCTCGAGAATCTCGGAGGCAAAGAGAACCTTGGCGCGCTCCCATTGCTGGCCGGCGTCCAGCGGCATGTACTCGATAAATCGAAGCTCCAGGCCGTGCTCGCGGGCAAACCGGGCGAGCGGGGCGACGTCGTCCTCGGTCTCGCCCCGGATCGCGACCGCGTTGACCTTCACCGGGTCGAAGCCGGCCGCCTTCGCCGCGAGGATGCCCGCAATCACCTTTTCCTGCCCGTCTCGCCGGGTGAGGCGGCGAAACTTCTCCGGGTCCATCGTGTCGAGGCTGATGTTGATCCGTTCAAGACCCGCCCTGCGGAGCCGATCGGCCAGGGGCGCCAGCAGGACACCGTTGGTGGTCAGCCCGACGTCCCGGATTCCGGGGACGGCCGAGAGCTTCTCGATCAGGATCGGAAGATCGCGGCGGACCAGGGGCTCGCCGCCGGTCAGGCGGACCTTGTCGATTCCGAGCGTCGACGCAACCCGGACGACCCGCTCGATCTCCTCATAATTGAGAAGCTGCGCCCGAGGCAGGAACTCGACGAGCTCGGGCATGCAATAGACGCATCGGATGTTGCACCGATCGGTGACGCTGATCCGCAGGTTGTTGTGCGGGCGTCCGAACGAGTCCACCAGAGGTCCAGTCGTCTTGGTCATCCGATCCGCCGTCAGGGTGCGAGGCCGGGGTGGATCCATTCCGTCCCGCCGTCCTCCCAGGTCTCTTGCTTCCAGATGGGGACGACTTCCTTGAGCGTGTCGATGATCCATCGGCAGGCGTCGAAGGCGTCGCCGCGGTGGGGGCAGCTCACCGCGACGACGACGCTCACCTCGCCGAGATCCAGGTCGCCGATCCGATGGAGAATCGCCAGCTCGATCACCGGCCAGCGGCGACGCGCCTCGGCCTCCAGCTCGGCCATCTTGCGGAGGGCCATCTCGGGATACGATTCGTACGAGAGGGCGACGGTTCGGCGGTCGCCGGTCAGCTCGCGGACGGTTCCGAGGAACGTGCAGACCGCCCCGGCCCGGTTCGAGCGGACGCGATCGGTGATCGCCGCGTGATCGATGGCCGATTCGGTGATCTCGATCATGCCTCGTCCGAACCCCCGCTGACCGGCGGGATCATCGCCAGCCGGGAGGCAGGTCCGATGATCGCCGCGTCCCCGGCGTATTCCTCGTCGACCGCAATCATCGCGCCGAGGGTGACAGAGTCAAGGTCCGGAAACCGATCGGCGAGCGCCCGGCGGAGGTCGGCGACGGTCGCCGGATCCGGCAAGTTAACCTCGATCTCCGACCGACCGGCCTTTTCGCGAGCGATCGCGAAGAGGCGAACCTGAACCGTCATCCCCGTCGCCAGCGATCTCCATCGATCAAGATCCGCCGGGGTGTCGACGTCGTCCATCTCGAGATCGACAGGAATCTCGACGATCTGGTCGGCGTGCGCCTCGACCAGCCGGTTGATGCCCACGTCTTCGGGAAGGTCGCGGACGTGAACGGCGATCTCCCAGGGAAGGACGATCGGGTGCCCGCGCCGGCCCTCATGGGTCGGAACGAGGATCCGGCCGGGATGAGCGGCCGACTCACCGACGAGCCGATCGACCAGATCCGCGTGAAGGCCAGGGACGTCGCCCGGGGTCAGCAGGATCAGGTCGGGCCGGGGATCGACGTCGAGGACAGCCAGGGCGAGTTCGACCGAGTCGCGCATCTCGGCCGGCTGAACCTCGGGGACGACGACCTCGGCGCCGGCGGCGAGGGCCGCGGCGGCGATCGCGGCGGCGTCGGGGCCGTCGGCGGGCGGGACGACCACGACCCGATCGGCGCCGCCGTCGTGGAGGGCGGCGACGACCCGGCCGATCATCGGTGTTCCTTCGATCTCGATCAGCAGCTTGGGCTGGCCCATCCGGGTGCTTCGGCCAGCGGCGGGAACAATAGCGGCGATCATGTTGAGCTCGCGGGCTCGGGCCGCGCCCCCTGAGTTTTTGGGCCAAGGTTGCGGCGCGCGATCAGTTCGGCCACGATACTGACCGCGATCTCGACGACACTCTGCGAACCGATGTCGATCCCGACCGGGGCCGCCACCCGCGATAGCGACTCGTCGGAGATCCCCTGCTCTCTCAGTCCCTCGAAGATCAGCCGGATTTTGCGGCGGCTCCCGATCAGCCCGACGTACGAGGCCAACGTGGGCGCCAGGTGATAAAGCGCCTCCTGGTCGTGCCCGTGCCCTCGGGTGACGATCAGGGCATAAGTCCTCGGGGTGATTTCCATGGAGGCGAGTACCTCGCCGATCGGCCCGACGATCAGCCGATCGGCCCGGGGAAACCGCTCCGGGTTGGCGTATTGCCGGCGATCGTCGACGACGCAAACGTCAAAATCGACCCGAGCGGCAAGGTCGGCAACCGCCTGGCCGACGTGCCCGGCCCCGACGATCACGAGTCGGACTCTCGGGAGGCTGGGCAGATAGGCGATCCCGCGCTCGACTCTCGGCCGCGGGCGATCGTGCAGCGGGCGGATGCCGGAGACCTCCACGTCGGGCGTCTCGGACGACGTCCACCGCGCGACCAGCCGGCCCTCGCCGTCGAAGAGGAACCGGTCGCCGACCGCCGAACCCGCGACCTGCTCGGGATGGACGACGACCGCCTCGGTGAACCCGTCTCCCTGCCCGATCGCTCGCTCCATCGCCCGGAAATAGGCGATCGGCGCAGACCCGGCGAACGGCTGCGAGACGATCACCATCTTCCCGCCGCAGATCAGGCCGTCGGCCCAGGCATAATCGTGGTCGAGCACGTAGGAATGGAGCGCAGGGGCCGAGCCGTCGCTGTCGAGGTGGCGAAGCGACTTCTGCTTGACCTCGTTCTCGACACAGCCGCCCCCGAGCGTCCC
>DAHZZC010000757.1 GCA_027435495.1 Planctomycetales bacterium | reverse complement strand
GTGTTGCTCAGTCCGTCGGTGATCGCTGCGATCGTGTAGGACATGTCGTAGGCGAAGGCACCGTCGCCCTGGATCTGGGTCGGGCAGCCGTACCACCAGTGCCAGACGTCCCAGGTGCCGAAACTCGCCGCGTAGGAGGTCTGCGAGTACGGCTCGTTGACGTCCGTGGGATGGCCGGAACGAGGGGTCCGTAGCGAGTCGTCGGGGCAGAGGTAAGGGTTGATCGTCGAGGAGAGCGCCGTGTACTGGACCTGCCCGGGGTCAACCCCGAAGTACTTGCCGCCGAACGAGGCGCCGGCGGGGAAGTTGAAGTTGATCGCGTTGTAGATCGGTCCCTGCTCCATGTAGGGCAGGATATAGGTGAAGACGGTGTGCAGACGGCTCATCCCGTTGCTCGTCAGCGAGCAACCGTAGGCTTTGTCCTGCGGGCCGTAAGCCTGGATTCCGATCGGATAGATTGTATTGCTACTCTCGTAATTGGCGATCGCCAGGCCGATCTGCTTGAGGTTGTTGGTACACTGCGAACGGCGGGCGGCCTCGCGTGCCGCCTGCACGGCAGGCAGGAGGAGCGCGATCAGAACCGCGATGATGGCGATGACGACCAGCAGCTCGATCAGCGTGAATGCCAAACGAGGGCGTAGACAGGGATCATTCGTACGCATGGGAGTCCACTCCACGGGGGCATAATGCGCCAGGGCCCAGGCCCATCTCTGGGCCAGCCTCGGCCTTGAAATTCACATGGATGATAAGAAAAGCGATAGAGACAACCCCAATCGAACGAGCGAAGGCAAAAGCCTGGTTCCGATCCCGATCGCCTGATCCGCGAGGGAGGGGGTTGGATTCGGCTCGAGCCAGGGCTCAGGCGAAGGTCATCCGGGGGATACGGAGAGGGCAGTCCGAGAGTTCGGCCGGCTCGACGACCTGTGTCCGGATGGAGAGAGTCGCCAATCGGCGGGATCGCCACGGAGAAAGGGGCGATCCGGATCGTCATGTTCGGCGAGCCGAGTTGTCAGTTCAGGCCCGATCGTGCGACGCGGAAGATGCCCGCCGCCAGATTCATAATACTTAACTGACGGACAGGACGCTGTCAAGCGGCTCGATCCAAACATCACATCCGTATTTCTTCGGAGACGTGATTGATGGAAGGGTTGAACAAATCGATTCCCGATTCCAGAAGGATTCCCGATCGACGCGACCCCTCTGGATTTCTGGGATCTGGAATCTTCAGTCTGAGAATCGGCTGCCGCGATGGCCATTCCTTCGCAAACGCTCAGTTCTTGCCGCGTTCGGCGCGGAGGAGGGGGTCATCGTTTTCCTGGTCCTCGTCGTAGTTGCGATAGAGGGGGAGGTATCGGTAGTAGACCTCAAGGGTGAGAATGGAGAGTGAGGTGGTGAAGAGTCGGCCGGCGCGCTGGCCCCAGGCGTCCTGGGCGGGGAAGTCGGGGTCCCAGCTTCCGTTGGCGCAGGTTCCGTCCTTGATTTGCATGGTGATGAGGCCCTCGCGGACCTTGAGGTTCCAGTCGTCCCAGTCCTGGTTTTTCATGTTATGGAGGAGCTGGGTGGCGTAATACCAGTAGTAGATGTTTCGGTCGTGGTTGGTGTCGAGGTCTCGGGCGATGATCGAGGCACCCTTGACGAGGGCAGGGGTTTTGCGGGCCCAGCCGAGGATCTGTCGGGCGAGGAGGGCCTCAGCGGTCATGATCATCGAGCCAGGGCGGCCGGGCTGGTAGGCGTATCCGACCCGGCTCCGGTCGATCGCGGCGAGGTCGAGGTATTTCGAGCAGTCCTTGAGGACGCGGCGGGGGATTGGGATGCCGGCGCCTCGACCGCTTCGGAGGGCGAACATCATCCAGCCGAAGACGGAGGTGTCGCCGGCCTGGCCGGGGAAGTAGCGCCATCCGCCGGTGCTGGGGTCCTGGGCGTTGGTGATGAACTCGATGGCGAGCCGGGCGGGTTTCTTGAGCCGTGGGTCCTGCGAAAGGCCGTAGGCCTCGCAGAGGGCCATGGTCCCGATGGCGTGGCTGTACATGTAGGCCATGCCGGGCGGGCCGGTGAAGAGGTTGCCGTCGGGCTGCTGGTGGTCGACCAGCCATCCCAGCCCGCGACGGACGGCGTCCTGATGCTTGCTCTTGACGGTGTGAATGTAGCCGGCACCCAGGAGCGGAAGCAGGGCCAGACCGGTGGCGCCGGTGTCGGTCGCCATGACCGGGCGCGAGGGGCAGGGGGTGCCCTGGCATTGCTCGTGGTGGTCGAGGCTCCAGCCGCCGTCGAGACGCTGGTGGCGGACGATCCAGTCGAGGCCGTCCTCGACCGACTTCTCCGACTGTGCCGTCCCGCCCTCACGACGGACGAGCCTGGCCCGGTTCATTCCCTGCCGGCCCGAGAACGGCGCCTTGAGGCTCATGGCGATCTCGGGGAACCGGGCGCCGACCATCGACGGGTTTTTCAGGTCGAGCAGCGGCGTGGGAGCGGCCAGGACGGGAGCGTAGTGGACCAGGTTGGGCATCTCGGGCTGACCGGCGAGCTTCAGGTGCGGGTCGGGATCGAGGCCGATCGAGGGAGGGTCGGCCGATTGGGCCACAGTGAACGGGTCGCCGGCCTGTTTGGCGTCGACCAGAGAGGTCACGTCGCCAAGCTGGGTGTTGACGAGCTGGCCCTCGATGGGCGGTGCGACCGGGGCGCGGTGCGACCACCGGATCAAAAGGGCGAGGATCAGGATGGCGAGCGAGTGGAGGAGCAGGCTGAGGCCCCAGGCGGGGACGGTCCGGAGCGCCTCGGGATCGTATTCGCCCCGGCGAAGCTGCTCCCATCGGGCGCGGAAATGTCGGGGCATGGATGCGGAGGGCCAGGTTGCGGGCATCGATGGGACTCGCCCTGGAGGTGAAATCGGGCGTCGCTCCAGAATCGCCCTCATTATAGGACACGGACCACCCGCGGGCCAGCGCGCGCTGGTGGATCTCCGGGCGGTTTCCGACTTTCCGACCCGGGTTCGCCGGGAATGGGCATCCTGGCTTCGATCGGCTTTATGCGTTTGTCATGGTCCGTCGATCCCAAAAAGGGAGGTACGAACCGGCCCCGGTCGGGGTTTCCACTCACTTTTGGGAATCGAGGGTCTCCCAACTCCGTTCGAGGACGGCACGACGGGGACCCCGTTCGCTTCGCGGCCTGGGTGGACCAGGCCGTTATGTTCGGGATCGCAGCCAGGATCAACAGCGTCCTCGTCGCGAGGTTTCGTCCGTCCTCGTTCCGGATTTTCTGGGACTGGCCGCGTCGACGAATGATAGGGGAATCAGTCGTCCAGGCGGAGTTCCTCCAGGGTCTGCGCATCGAGAAGGTCGAGCTGGAGCCGGGCCAGCGCCTCCGGCGAGAGCGCCTCGACCCGTCGATGAACCTCAGCCGACAACGGGCCGAACTTCTTCACCATCAGCAGCAGGGCCGATCGCCGCATGCCGCGTTCGATGCCCTGCTCGATGCCGCGTTCGATCCCGCGTTCGTAAGTGGTCTTCATGAGGGGTTTGACCTCGCGATAGGCTTCGGTCTGCAACAGCGCCTGCAACCGTTCCTTCTCGGTCTCGTCCAGATCCGCGTACGCCTCCAGGCACTCCGTCAGCAGGAACTGCCGATAGTCATTTTCGCCCGACCCCGCGATCCGCTTCAAGCCCTCGGCGTAGAGCTCGGCCTGTCGAGCGGCTGGCTGTCGCATCAGGGCGCTGAGCGCCACTCCCAGCAGGTTCTCGCCCGTCGCGTAGGACTCCGCCGGCAGCGCCGGCAGGCCGACGTAGGCG
>DAHZZC010000756.1 GCA_027435495.1 Planctomycetales bacterium | reverse complement strand
GTCCTCCAGAAGGGAGATCGGGAAGCGACGGGTTCGGGTCCGATTCAGGCCGAAGGGCCCGGGATCGGATCGGCGGCCAGGGGAGCGCCGGAGAGCGCCGTGCCATCCGGCGATCCCGGCGGCACGGAGGTTGGAGCCGGCCTGGGATTGAAGAGGGGCTCCAGAATGCCGATGGCCAGCACGACCCAGCAGGCCAGCACGAAGGGGGCCGTCAGAGTCGGCAATTGCGTCAGGGGGAAGAACTCGGTGATCCCTGTCGAGATCATCGCACCCAGGAGCGGGATCAGGATTGAGGGCCTCCAAAGGTAAAGCGCGATGGCCGCCAGGGTTGCGTTATAGCCGAAGATCCCGATCGTGATATCGCCCGGAGCGTCGGCGTGATGCAGGCCGACCATCGTGCCCACGACTGAGCCCATCAGAGCCATCGTCGCGTGCCGCCAGTCGCTCACGGCCAGGCCGGCGTAGAAGAGGATCCCTGTGACGATACTGGCCTGGAGGAAGACCTCGCTCAGACCCTCGACGATAGCGCTGACCATGTTCAGCGAATTGGGCGAGGGAGGCAGTACAACCGTTGGCAGGTCTATCGCCCGGCCGATCCCCCACATGACCCACGTCGTCACGATGAAGGGCGTGGTATAGGTCGGAAAGGGCAAGAATCGCCGCATCGCCCATGTGACGGGCGACGACACCGCGCAGGCCGCGACCAGCAGGATGAACTCGGTCACCCCCGGTTGAAAGAAGAAGAACGCGGCGATGCCCACCAGGCATGCGTTGAAGCCGTAAATCCCGTCACGGATATCAGCCTCGTCATACCGAAGTGCCCAGGCAACGACCGGGCCGATAAGGGCGCCGATCAGAGCACCCAGCCCCATCAACGGGGATGCGAACGCAATACCGATAAGGAACAGAAGTCCGGTTACCGCGTGCCCCTGAAACATCACCTGGCCGACACCGCGGAGAACGAGCTTGATCCAATCTGTGGCAATCGGACCTGGTGCTCTGGTCACCATCTCGACCTCGCCCTCTTCTCGATAATTTCTCGGGCCGCTCCAACACCGGTGGTCCGAGGCCTCGTCGCTAGGCCGATCTTACTGCCCTCCATCCGCCGTCTCAAGGGATAAGTGACCGTCAACGAAAAAATTCAGAAAGGGCTCCTCGCGGAACTGTCCCCGGGAGTCTTCGTGGCGTCCCCTGATCGACGCGTACCGACGTCCGACGAACTCCGAGGATGCTTCCAGGCGACGATGACTCCATTGATTTCGCATGAAAAAACTCCGCCAACCTCTACAAAACGACTTGATCCGCCCGACCGATTCGACCGATACATCTTGTCAACTCACTCGTTCGGGGAATCCCGACTTTTCGGAGGTCTAGAGCCGATGATGGAGAAGGCCTCGTCCCTACCGCTGTCCCATCCTCGCGACGTCGGCAAGGCGTGCGTGATGGCGGCACTTTTGTTGGCAATCATGATGCCTACGGTCGAGGCCCAGCAGGCGGCTCCCGCCCCGTCGGTGGCCCCAGGCGCGGTCTCGACGAATGAGGAACTCCTCAAAGAGATCCGAGCTCTGCGACAGGAAGTGGCCGAGGCGCGGAAGCTGAAGGATCAGGTGGGACAACTCCAGAGCGAATTGACCGGCCTGCGGCGTGCCAGCCTGCGGACGCAGACGCCCGTTCCGCAAGGAACCGAGCCGCCACAAATGCCCACACTGCCGGCGACCCAGCCCGGGGGAACGGGCGGCGGCGAGCTCAACCGGATGCGATCCGGGGCCACCCTGGGCGAATCGGGCCCGTCGAGCGGCGCGATCTCGGGAGGGGCGCCGGCGACCGGCGAACGACCAGGGCTCGGCGAGGGGCCGGTTGGCCCGTACGAGGCCAACATGCCGACCGACGAGCTCAGTCGGGCCCGATCCGGTGCCTCCCTTCCCGAGGAGTCCAGCCCCACCACCGATGTTTTCCCGATCAAGGGGAGCTATCGATACAACTTCGGCACGGGAGCCCTCGGCGGCGGCGGCTATTTCCACCTCGGCGATGAGGACGAGGAATTCACGGTCAACCTCACCAACCAGATCACCGTCGACGGCACGTTCTTCGACCGCCAGAACATGCCGACCATCGAGCAGGGCTTCAACGTCCCCTTCGCCCGTACCTTCCTGTACGGCAACATCACCAAGAACTGGCTCTACCAGATCGGCACCCAGGGCTTCCTCGGACAGTTCAATTTGTTAGACATGTGGATGGCTTATCGAGCCAGCGACAAGCTGACGATCCGGTTCGGCAAGGGCCTGACGCCTCCTCTTTACGAGTACTACGGCTTCAGCCCCGCGATGGAGCCGGTCATCACCAACTCGCCGCTGTTCCAGCTCGCTGGCAAACGACAACTGGGGGTGATGTTCCTGGGTAACCTCTTCAACAACCGGTTCCAGTACTGGTCGGGTGTGACCAATTCCGGGACGAGCTTCTGGTACGACCTGAACCGGAACATGCAATACAACGGAGCTTTCACGCTCACCCCGTTCAAGGGGACAAACAATCCGCTCCTCGAGGGTATGGGCGGCGGCATCGGGCTTTCCGTCGGCGACGAGCAATTCGCGCTTCAGCAAGGGGGTATTAGTTTCGTCAACGGGGCGGGAGAGCCGACCACCAACTCCGCCTGGGTGACCTCGTCGGGCGTCCCGTTCGCGGTCTACAATAACAACGTGGTGGCGAACGGCCTTCGCACCCGGTGGGCGCCCCACTTCTTCTGGTACGGCCGGTTCAGTGTCCTGGCCGAGATGATCAACAACAGCCGGATGCTGAGCGATGGAACCACGACGGCCCGATCGACGCAGTGGGGCTACTACGTGAATGCGTCCTACTGGCTCACGGGCGAGCGGGACTATGCCGGCAACGGCTTCCAGGGTTACTCGACCATCGTTCCGAATCGCCCGTTCGATCCGAGGCATGGTCAGTATGGCCCTGGTGCCTGGCAGATCGCGGCCCAGTTCTCCGAGTTGAATATCGGGCGGAGCGACTTCAATAACGGGTTCATCAATCCAACCCTGTACACGAACCGCCTCGATCAGCTCATGGTGGGCTTGAACTGCTGGCCCAACAAGTACACTCGCATCAGCTTCGACTGGGTCTGGACTGGATTCAACAACCCGATCCCGGTGAACGGTCCCAATCCGATCTCGGAATTCCAGACCTTCTGGACCCGATTCGCGATGTTCTTCTGATGCAACCATCGCGCGATCACCGGGGCGGCCCGCCTGGCGTGGCCGCTACCGGCCGCGCCGGTCGTCCCCGGCGCGTGTCGAGGTCGCGGCTCGGCCTCCTGATCGGGCTGGGCCTCGTCACAATGGGGCCCGGTGTCGCGGCTCAGGAGCCTGGGCCGCCGGCCACCTCCTCGGCCGAACCGACGGACGATCGCTCTCCGCCCAACTCCTCGGAAGCGGCGGACGTCTCTCGTCCGAGAGACACGAGCGCCGGAAGGACCGACCGGCAGCCGACCGAGCGCATCCAGCGCCCTCGGCTGCCGATTCCCTCATTAAGCTCGGCGGTCCAGGAGTCTCGCGAAGCCCCTCCCCATCCCAAGGAATCTCGCCTCCTGGATCAGGCCCTCGGAATCCCCGAATCGAGTGACTTCAGCGCCTTCGGCTGGATCGAAAACGGCTTCACGGGCAATCCGGGGATGCCTTCCAACGGACTCAATTTCGGGGTGAATCCGAACAATCTGGCCAATCAATGGATGGGGAACCAGTATTACCTGGTTCTCACCGAGAAACTCCGCCAGGATGACACCATCAACTTTGGCTTCCGCGTCGACGCCCTCTTCGGCAACGACTGGCAATTTAACCACATGCAGGGTTTGCTCGATCGTGCCTTTCGACTGAACTCCTTCCTGGGCTTCGATCCAGCCCAGTTTTACTTATCAGTACACCTACCCATCCTGACGCCGCGCGGCCTCGACATCATCGGGGGTCGATGGTACACAATCGCCGGTTTCGAGGGCGTGCCGGCGCTCTCGCGTCCCTTGCAATCGGTTGCCTACATGTTCAATTATGGGCAGCCCTTCACCCACTTCGGGATGCTGAGCACACTCCACCTCAGTGAGCACCTGGACCTCTTCAATGGAACGATCAACGGCTGGGATCGCTGGGTCAACGAGACCTATCGCTGGGGCTACATCGGCGGCCTGAGTTACACTTCCGAGGGCGCACGCAATCACTTCGCACTGACCGGGATCTGGGGGCCGAACCAGTTCCCTCGGTTCCTTCCGGCCAATCAACCGATCTATCCGACCGGCTACATCAACATCCCGAGCCTCGCCGGCCTTCCCAACCCAGGCTACAATCGAGACGATCGCACGCTTCTGACATGGGTCTTTTCACACGAGTGGTCGAAGAAACTGGTACAGACCTTCGAGACTGATCAGGGCTGGGAGCGATCGATTCCGGGCCTGGCGTCGCACGGACGGAACTACGCCCCTCAATCGGACGCCTGGGGTGGCCTCGCCAACTGGTTCCTCTACAAGTTCAACGAGGAGTACACGGGCGTCTGGAGGGCCGAGTGGTTTCGAGATGTTCACGGGGCACGTACCGGCTTCCCCGGGAACTTTTACGAGATGACACTCGGCCTGATCATCACCCCCAAACCCTGGCTCATGATCCGTCCGGAGATCCGCCTGGACTGGTCGCAATTCAGCCATCCCTACGACAACGGCACGTCCTATGACCAGTTGACCCTGGGACTCGACGCGATCATTCGGTTCTGAGGAACATGCCGCAGAGTCGGCCCGATCAGCCCGACGATCCGTTTGACTTCTCCCCAGCGTGAGATATAGAGGATTGATGGACAGGGATGGTGGCGCCTGGTTTCCGGGTCGCCTGGATCTGAGAACATTCCCCGGCTTCTCGGGGCTATGGACCGACAGGGAGGTTCGCGTGTCCTTCTCACCCCTGGCCCGAGCAACCCGCTTGGGCCGACGAACCGACGATCGAAAAGGCCGCCCGGAACTCGAGTCCCTCGAGGAACGGCGACTGCTGAGCCACGTCGCTGTGGACTTCATCCCACCGCTCCATCCCGGACACCTACCGCTTCCCAGCGGCGAACTCGACCAGATCAGCCAGCGTAAGCACCCCTTGAACGAGAAGATCGTCGGTGGGCACGTTCGCAAGCTCCCGATGTTCTATGGTCCGTTCCTGGGCGTTCGGAGTCCGAACCTCGACGCGATCGGCGCCAACGGCCGGCTGATCCGCGGTCAGGGCTTCGTCTTCACGGGTGAGGTTCTCGGGCCGATCAGCAAAGCGCAACCGGCGGTTTACACATTCGGGATCAATCGCGGTGGCGCCGAGGCGCCAGGATCGTTCCCCAACCGACCGATGATCTACTATGATTCGCTGGTCACAATCACCACCGGCCCGACCGGCTCGACCGGAACCGTTCAGTTGTTCAGGAAGTCGGGGTCTCCGGAACCGACCGTGACCCTACCCGCAGGAGACGTCCAGGTCTCTGGCGACAAGGTGCAGATGGAAGTGCCGGCCAACATGCTTCCCTCGACGAGTCCGGCGGGTACGCACCTTCCCACCACCCGGTATTTCTACGCTTTCTGGGCCGGAACGTCGGCCACCTCGCCCAGTGGGATCGCCAGCTTCGCGCCTGAATACGCGATCACCCGGGTCGCACCCGAGGGCTTCGCCCGTTAAGGCAGAATACGGTCGCGGCCGGGCGTGCCGGGTGATCCCGATCCGCCAGGCCGCTCCGGTCGATCGCGGGACCGACTTACAAATTGTCCGACGCGTTTCCATTGGGAATCTCCGGCCCGTCGAATCGCGAAGCGGTCGGGACGACCATCGCGGCAGCGACCTCGGGCGGAGACGGGTCTTTGCCCGGCCGGGCCAGGGACATAGCGGTCCCGGCGTCGATCGCCTGTCGGACCGATTCCATGGCCTGCCGGGTCACCTGCTCGGTGAACGCCTGAAGCTCCGACCCGGCCGCAGGCTCGACCATGCCGAAGCCCGACTTCTCGGCGACGAGCAGGCTCAAAAGTGTCCCGAAGATCCCGCTGCCGGCCGAGACGCCCCCCGCCGTGGGGATCAGACCGTCGGCAGACTGGCCATTGCCCCCGGCAATAAAGACTCGCTCGGGAACCAGCGGCTGCGAGCACTTCGAGAGGTTCTGCGCCACCACCGAAAGTGCATAGAGCCTCGGATCCGAGAACGACTGGATCTTCTGGAGCAGCACCGAGGCTTCCGAGAGACCCTCCTGGAGGATCCGGGAGCCCTCGCCTCGGCCGGCAAGAATCCGCTGCTGGCTCTCGGCCTGGGCCGTGACGACCAACTGCTCGGCCTGCTTCCGCGCCCGGGCGAGTTGGGCCTCGGCCTCGTTCTCGGCGATCCGGATTTGCACCAGCGAGTTGGTGAGCTGCGTCTGCATCGACGCCTGCGCCTGCGCCTCGTTGAGCACCCGGAGCCGGTCGGCGGCCGTCACCTGCTTGGCGTAGATCTCCACCTGCTCCAGCGAGAGCTGTCGCAATCGCAACTGCTCCAGCAAGGTCTCGATCTTGCCGCCGGCCTCGGCGGTATCGGGCTTGCCGATGAGGACGTCGACACACTCGATGTCGAAGTTGTGGAACTTCCGCCCGAGCTCGGAGGCGGCCTCGTGCTGGATGGCGTCGCGCTCCTGCAAGAGCTCGAGCATCGTCCGCTTATGCGCCACGTCACGG
>DAHZZC010000755.1 GCA_027435495.1 Planctomycetales bacterium | reverse complement strand
CGGGCAGGGCCGACGGATCCGTGGTCGCGATCCAGAGCGAGGCTGCGAGTTGTTCAAGGGTCATCGGCCGAAGAGCCGCCACGGCGAAGAGCGAGGGACGCGGCGGCTCTCCTTTAGCGTTCCACCGACTCTCGCGAGCATAAGCGTGGCTGAGAACCATCCCTCGGATCAGCCGCTTCAGGTCGTACCCGTGCGCGATCGTGTCGCGCGCGAGCCAGTCGAGTAGCTCGGGATGGCTGGGCGGATTCGCCGAGTGCATCTGGTCCATCGGCATCACCAGGCCGCGGCCGAATAGCTGCGCCCAGACCCGGTTAACGATCGCCCTCGCGAAGAAACCCCGGTCCTCAGGCGAAAGGGCGAGCTCTACCAGCTTCACCCGGCCACTGAACCGCGGCCGTGCGGGCGGCGCTTTCTCCTTCTGAGACTTCTCGAACCGCTCCTTCTCCTGCTTCTTCTCATCACCGGTCGCATCGCGCAACGCCTCGGGCTCAGTCACCTTCCGCCCCGAGAGGAACATCATCCGCGCCGGTCGCTCAACCCCTTCGGTTGTCTTGAACCGCGACGTCCCAAACCCGCGCTCGGCCAGGAAGCCGTCCTTCGATTTCCCCAGCACGGTCGTCCGCTCGAAAAACGCCTTCATCCCGTAGAAATGGTCCTGCTTCCAATCTTCAACCAGGGGATGATCGTGGCACTGGGCACAACTAATATTCACACCGAAGAACGTTGAACTGACTTCCGCGGTGAGCCGGTCGGCGTCCTTGATCCGGAGTTTGAGGTAGCTGGCCGCAGTCTTGCCGGTGGGGGCCGACTCGTCGGGCAGCATCAACTCTCGAAAAATCCGGTCCCACGGGCGATTCTCGCCGACGGCCCTGGCCAGGTAATCCCGCAGGCTCTCACGCTGGCCAGCCATCAGCAGGTCGTCGAGCTCCGCCGTCTGGTGACGGACATATCCCGGCGAGGCGAGGAGGCGGTCGACCAGCGCAACAATCTTCCCAGGATCCGACGATCCGACGAAGTCTCGCACCTCGGCCGCGGTCGGGATGCGGCCGGCCAGGTCGAGCATCAGTCGGCGTATCATGGTGGAGTCGTCGGCCGTCGGCGCTGGCTGGATACCATCGCGGTGGATCGCCTCGTCCACGTAATGATCGACGGCCTCTGCAATTGACCGATCGGCCGGGAGAAGTTCACCACCGAACGACGCCGGGATGCTCGCTCCGAGTATGATCCCGACGATGGCGAGCGCCTTTCCTCGGATGCGCATACGTCGACTCCTCGCGGCTCGGGGCAGGGGGGATTACCCGGGCGGTAGGGGCTCCCGGTGGCCGTCCCGATCTCGTTTCTCTCATCGGCAGGAAATCGGCTGGCTGAAGAATAATTGTTAAACTACACGGCCGGGTCTGCTTCTGCCAGGGGATTCCGCCGATTGTTCGCAGTTTTCAGGCCCGGCGATCAGGGGGAGCACTATTCGCGGACGATCATCAGGCCGTTCATCACCATCCAGTGGCCAGGAAATGTGCAGAGGTACGGGTAAAGGCCGGGGATGATCGGGGCCTTGAAGTGGATCGTGAACTGGTCCTGCGGGCCCACGATGTCGGTGTAAAACAGGACGTCGTCGGTCCTGGGGATGTACTGCCGGGGGGCGGCATCGGGCTCGGAGACGATCTGGTTGACCAGGTCGCCGACCTTCGCGAGCGTGCCCGGGCGAATCAAAGCCCAGTTGTGCGGAACGACGTCAGGATTGAGGAACGTCAACTGGATCGGCTCACCTGGTCGGACCGTAAACGAGCGGACGGTGTAGCTGAGGTTCTTGCCGGCCTCGATGATGATTCGTTGGGCCCTGGAGTCCTTGCCTTTCCATCGGTTCGGAATGGGCGGATGGGCGATCGCGGCGAGGTCGGCCTGGATCGGGTGCGCAGCGATCGTTTTCGGAACAGGACGGTAGCCCGGGAATCCCGTGAACGGAGGCGCCATGCGGTGAACGGTCGCGAACAGATCGACCGGACGTCCACCGTCGGGACGGAGATGCAGATGGAGCTGGTTGACCGGCTGTAACTCGGGCATTTCGAGGAAGAGCGTTCGGCCGTCGGCCAGAACGTGCACCGATCGGATGGCGACCGGGTCGTGGCCGGCAACGCCCGGGTGCCGGGTCGAGAGTTCGGGCGAGCCATATCCCGGGCTGTATCGGTAATTCCAGGCCTGGGCGAAATGCGACCGTGCCTGACCGGCGATCGCTGGGTCAATTGGGAGCGAGAATCGGACCAGCACGCCGTTCTCCCGGGCGTGAAATTCCAGCGGCACCTGCGCCGGTGCTCCGGTGAAACGAACCCTCTGGAAACAGCCGTCGTCGGTTGTGTACGTTCCCCAGCCGGTCATTCCCGAGACATAGAGCTGGCCGTCCCTGGGGTTGAACCGGCCCCGGTGCGCTCCCGATCGGAACTCGCCGGGCATCGGCACGACGGCCCCCTGCGGCTCGCCGTCGACCGTCTCCTGGAGGACCAGGAAATAAGTCCCCGTGCCGTACGAGAAATGCAGCAATTGCCCGGCGAGCGGTCCGAACCGGAGATCCTCGGGCGCGGTCACCTGCGACCCGCTCGAATTGTCGAGCCCGCGCGGAAGGTAGACCATCGGCAGGTCAGGCGGCCGATTTCCCTTCGGGCCGAGATAACCGTAATGCCCGCCCGGACGAATCCGGCAGACCATCGACGCGGGTGTCCACGTACCCTCGGAGCCGGGGACGGTGATCGTTCCGTCGGGCGCCATGCCAAGACCGTCCGGGTTGCGGAAGCCCGTCGCGATCACCTCGGCCGGCCGGCCGTCGGCGGGAATCCGGACGACGCCCTGCTTGCTCGATGCGGTGAAGAAGTCGCCCGGCGGCCCGAATTCCAGACCGCTGACAAAATCGTGCCCGGCCGTTGACGTGTCATAAGTATTATTGATGCATTCGTAGAAATCGGCCTCGCCGTCGCCATCGAGGTCTTGCAGTCGAGTGACCTGGTCACGGCCGAGGACGTAAACCTTCCCGTCCAGGACCTTTAATCCGAGTGCCTGGTGCAGGCCTGAGGCGAAGCGTCTCCAGCGAACGTTTTGCAGGGTCTCATCGAGCCCATCGACATGCCAGACGTCGCCGACCATCGTGCAGATCATCGCCGAGCCGTCGGGCAGGAAGTCGTGGCCGCCGAAGAACATCAACGCCTTCCACGGGTTCTCGAAGGGCGGCTCGATGGTGTCGATCGCGTAGGGGGCCAATCGGCCGACTTCGCCCTGCGTCCGCAGCACCTGCGGCCATCGCGAGGGTCCGCCGCCGAGCAGGTGGTCGAGTGTCCCGTCCCCGCGTTTGGCGACGAACCGCCTGAAGTGTCCCTTCTCGTCAACCCAGGGAGCATCGAGATATTCGACGCCCCCGATCGTATAGGCAAACACGACGCGGTTGCCGTCTCGATAGTAGCCGCGATAGCGGAAGTCGCCCGGCGGCTGTTTCCCCTCCGGACGGGGCAGGGGAGTTCCATCCATGAGAATGCCGCTGAGCAATCCGTGCCGCGTGGGATCGAAGCGGAGGAAGCCGCCGGTCCAGGCCGCCTCGTACTGGAGCGTCTCGGGGTTGAAGCATGCGGAGACCTCGCCGCGATCACCCAGCCGGACGCATACCGCCTTCGCGACGGTCACGCCCGCCCCTCGGAAGACCCCCGCCAGCACGTTGCCGAGGTCGGTCTGGTTCCATCGGCCGTCGACCCAGTCCTTATCGCTCTGGTTGCCCCAGTGGCCGAGCTTCCCGCCGTCGAGGCCCGGGTGGGTCGGCAGGAGCATCGGCACCGTCGCTTGCTTCGAAAAGTATTCGGCTTCCTTCGTGTAGAAGTCGTAAACCCGTGCTCGGTTAACGTGGTGCTGCCAGGCCGACCACTCCTCGGGATGGAGCGGGTTCCGGTCGAAGGGAAACGTCGCCGGGGCGTGTGAACCGGCGACGAGGCTCGCCCCGGATGTTCCCGGTCGACCGAGGTCGAGCAGGAACCGGACGAGATCCCTCCGCTCGATCGGGGTCATCGACGCGGCGATCCCATCGGGCATGAGTGTGCCCCCGTCCTTGCGCTCCTCGATTTCCGACTTCCGGACTCGGACCGTCGCGCCGGTGGCCGGGTCGCGGAGGGCCAGTTCGTCCTTTGTCTCGTGCTGCGGATAGCCCTGAACGACCCGGCCATCGGCGGTGGCGATCCGGACCGTCTCGTACCCCTCCTTGATCTTCCGAGCCGGCCAGAGGATCGCCTCGACCAGTTCACCCGGAGGAACGCAGAGTCCGGCCGTGGAGAGCTCGGGCCCGATCGATCCTCCCTGGTCTCCGACCCGGTGGCACGAAAGACAGGCGAACCGCGCCGAGGCGAAGACGGCGGCCCCGGCGGCCGGGTCACCGTGCTCACGTGCATCGTCGAGAAGGGCCGAGACATCGACCGGCTCTCGGGGCGGCGGCGGGACGGGGGTCCTCGGCTTCGGCCTCGGACCGGCCGGCTTGCCGTCAAGCTGCGGGACCAGCCAGTCGAGCCCGTCGAGGTTGTCGCGGAGCCGTTCCTCGGCGTCGTCCTGGGTGTGGCCGAGAATGCCGATTCGACCTCGATAGCCGCTCTCTCGGATGATCCGAAGAACGTCAAGGTCGCGCGAGCCCTGACCCAATGGGAGGATCTTTCGGCCGACCCGATCGCCGCCCGGGTCCATCCCGTTGAGGTTGATCGCGACGAGGTACGGCTTCAGCTTTGCAACCACCTCGGCGAGCCGCCCGAGATGATCGTGGCCGTGATGCAGGTTGTAGACAATCCCAACGTTTTGAATCCCCTGGTGCTTCAGATTCTCGACAATTGCAAGCTGATTCTCGGGCTCGCCAAACCATCCCCCGTGGTTGTAGAGGGCGAGCGAGCACCCGATCCGGCCAGCTTCCTCGGCAAGCGGCCGGAGCTTCGCCACCGCCGCATCAACCCGGCGCTCCTGTTCGGGCCCGGTCACCCGATTGTCGCCAAGGCCGAGCAGGACCCAGAGTTGCGCCTTGATCCCGTGCCGCTTGAGGACGTCGAGAATGACCCGGGACTCTCGGTTCAGCTCGCCGGGTGCGACCCAGAAGGCATCGAGCTCGACACCATGCCGGTGGAGAGCATCCACCTCGGCGTCGAACGTCGGGATATGCTCGGCGCGCCAGTCGTAAGCGAAATGGCGAAAGCCGAGCCGCTCGAGCATCGCGGCCCGATCCTCGGGGCCTCGCTTCTTGCTGTCAAACGGGACGATGCACCAGGCAATCAGATTCTCACGGTCAAAGACGTGGTCGTCGGCCGCGATCGTCGGGAGTCCGGTGAGGAGCATCGGGATCGCGAGCAGGACAGTGAACATGCGACGATGGGGCCCGGCGGGTGGAGCGATCATCGGGCGTGGTTCCTCGTGGGCGGGGTGTCGTTCCAACAGTTGACAGCGGCGGTGGCGGCCCCTAGATTCGACCGGCTTCCCTGATGCAGGGTAGGGGGTAATGCAGGCCCCGTCAACGACCCGCTTGGAGCCCGCCCGATGGACGTTGCCTTTCGGGACCTGATGCAACGGGGCGAGCAAGCTTTTCGCAACGGCGACCTGGTCGCCGCTCGCGACCACTTCGAGCACGCCCTCGGCCTCGATCCGCAATCGAACGTGGCGCGATACAACCTCGGCGTCGTCTACCGGGATCTGGAACAGTCGGAGGACGCCTGGATTCTCTTCCTTGACGTGATCGCACGCGACGGCCGCGCCGCGGGTGCGTTCAACAACCTCGCGATCCTGGAGGAGCGGCTCGGTTATTATCGAGCGGCCGAGGCCCACTATCGGCGGGCCATTGCGATCCACCCCGAATTCCCCGATGCCCATTTCAATCTGGGGATGCTGCTGCTGCGACTGGGCCGATATCCCGAGGGCTTCCGCGAGTGCGAGTGGCGATGGCGGACCAGCCGGTTCACGCCATTCCGGTCGCCGCACCCCCTCTGGGACGGCCGACACCTCGCCGGGACGCTTCTCGTCCATAGCGAGCAGGGCGCAGGCGACGCGATCCAGTTCGCCCGATTCCTGCCCACCACCGCCAAACTCTGCGATCGACTGATCTTCTTCTGCCCCGAGAGCCTCTTCCCAATCTTCGAGGGGCTGCCGGGAGTTGCCGAGCTCCGAGGGCCGGGCGACATCCAGGTCTCTGAGTTCAGGGCCTACCTGCCCCTGCTCAGTCTGCCCATGGTCCTGGGAACGACTCTAGAAACGATCCCCGGGACCGTCCCCTATTTGAGCCCCGCGCCCCGCTCGTTCGAGATCGGCCCGCCCGCGATCGAGTCACCCCGGCTGAAGGTCGGAATCGCCTGGGCCGGAAGCCCGACCCACCAGAACGACCGCCACCGGTCATGCCGGCTAGCCGACCTTGCTCCGCTGTTCGACCTGCCCGATGTCACCTTCTACAGCGTTCAGGTCGGCCCGCAATCGGCGGAGTTAGGAGCGCCCGGGCCGTGGTCGGGCCGGGTGGTCGACCTCGGCCGTCGGCTCTCGGATTATGCCGAGACGTCCGCTGCGCTCCAGCAACTCGACCTTCTGATCACGGTGGACACGTCGGTCCTGCACCTGGCCGGTGCGATGGGCCGACCTGTCTGGGGGCTGATCTCCGAACGGAGCGACTGGCGATGGCTGGTCGACCGCGAGGAGACTCCGTGGTATCCAACTGCCCACCTGTTCCGCCAGCACCGGCTCGGCGACTGGACGCAGGTGGTCCATCGCCTCGCGACGGCACTGGCCGATTTCGACCCGGAGTGAGCCCGGCGAGACGCGC
>DAHZZC010000754.1 GCA_027435495.1 Planctomycetales bacterium | reverse complement strand
CGCCGGTGCGAACCGAGGCGTTGCGGTGGCGCGCGCCGCCAAGCGGTTCTGCCGGATTGCCTACCGGATGGTGGCGGGACGGCAGGTGTACCGGCACCCAAGCTGCCGGGAACGGCACTACATCATTGCTAAATTGAGCATTTTCTGCATTGAACATGAAACTGCATTGGAACAGGTTGCGCGTGTACTGCGTGGAACGCGAAAAGGGGGACGTAGCGCTTTACAGGGAGCTCGGGCTCGCGGGGAGCCCGGGTCGGACCTGGTTCCTGGATTTGTTTGACCGCGGCCAATCCCCGCATCACCCGGGACGAAGTCGTCCCGCCCGCCGCCCGCGGGCCCAATCTCTCCACCATCGCCCGACGCGGGCGCCGCTCCGTCCCGGCCGTCCCCGCGGCCACCCGGCCCGATCCGGCCACCCGACGCCCGCACCCCGCCGGACCGGCTCCGGACGTCCCCTCATCGCCGATCCTCCACGACCGCCACGCTCCGTTGCGACCAACCGAACACGTTTAATCACGATCTGAAGTCAATTTGATTATTATGTCGTTCGTCCATCGCGGTCCTCGTTACCCCTACCGAGAGAAAAGCTCCGCCAGGATGTCCGCGAACTCGTCGAGCCGGAAGCCGGAGCGGAACAAACGATGCTCGCGGAGCCGCAGCAATTCCAGCGCGGTCGTGCCGGAGAAATCGACGGCGACGGTGTCGCAGTCCCGAGGAAATGCGGCTCCGGCCGGCTCCGGGCCGCGAGCATCCGGGCCCGACCTCCTCGATCCGAGACCGGCCGCGGGCATCATCGACTCGGACCCGAGGCATCCATCTCGCGTGTTCGGACATCCACCTGATAGAATCGGAATCCGCGAGGTCCCGGCCTTCGACGGACCCGGGGCGGAGCGCCCGGACGTCGGGGGCCTGTCCCGGATCGAGAGGAGGCGAGGTCCGTGCCCGTGCAGAGCGATCGGCCCGACATCGACGCGATCCTCCGAAAGCAGTTCGGGTTCGCGACGTTCCGGCCCCACCAGCGGCAGATCGTCGAGGGCCTGCTGGCAGGCGACGACGTCCTCGCAATCCTTCCGACCGGCGGGGGGAAGTCGCTCTGCTACCAGCTTCCGGCCATCGTCCGGCCGGGACTCACCGTGGTCGTCTCGCCGCTGATCGCGCTGATGAAGGACCAGGTCGACAACCTCGACGAGCTGGGCGTCCCTGCGACGTTTCTCAACTCGTCGCTGCCGCCCGACGAATACAATCGCCGATGGCGCGACCTGAACCGGCGCGAGTACCGGATCCTCTACCTGGCGCCCGAGCGGCTGGTGAACGCGGAGATGCTCGGGGCCCTGCAGGGATGGGACGTCGGCCTCTTCGCGATCGACGAGGCCCATTGCATCTCGGAGTGGGGCCACGACTTCCGCAAGGAGTATCGCGAGCTCTCGGTCCTGCGCGATCGGTTCCCGGGCGTCCCGCTCGTCGCCCTAACCGCGACGGCCACCGAGCGCGTCCGCAACGACATCGTGGCTCAGCTTCGGATGCGGCCGCCTCGGGTCCACATCGCGAGCTTTAACCGGCCGAATCTCTCGTACCGGGTCGTCCCGCGCAACGCGCCGATGAAGCAGATTCAGGGGATCCTCGCCGACCACCCGGGCGAGAGTGGGATCATCTACTGCATGACGCGACGTCGGACCGAGGAGATCGAGGAGGCGCTGACCCGTCAGGGAATCGCGGCGCGGGCCTATCACGCCGGCCTCGACGCCGATGAGCGAGGCCGCCGCCAGGACATGTTCCTCAAGGACCGGATCCAGGTGATGGTGGCCACCGTCGCGTTCGGGATGGGCATCCACAAGCCCGACGTCCGGTTCGTCGTTCATCACGACCTGCCCAAGAACATCGAGAGCTACTACCAGGAGACGGGCCGGGCCGGGCGCGACGGGCTGCCGGGCGAGTGCGTCCTGCTCTACAGCGGGGGCGACGCCGTCCGCATCCGCCGGCTCATCGACGAGATCGGCGACGAGCACGAGCGGTCCGTGGCGCGCGCCCATCTCTCGAAGTTGACCGAATTCTGCGAGGGGACGCGGTGTCGGCGGGTCCAGCTCTTGCAGTACTTCGGCGAGACGTACTGCAACGGCGATGGCGAGGTACTTCAGGTGTGCGGGGCCTGCGACAATTGCCTCAATCCCCGCGAGCGGATCGACGGAACCCGTCCGGCGCAGATGCTTCTCTCCTGCATCCTCCGGGTCCGGCAGAAGAGCGGATTCGGCGTGGGATTGCAGCACGTGGTCGACGTGCTCTGCGGGGCCGACACGGAGAAGGTCCGGCGATGGGGACATCAGGGGCTGTCGACCTTTGGGATCGGCTCCGAGCATTCGCGGTCGGAGTGGACCCACTTCGCCCGAGAGTTGATCCGGCTGGGGCTGGTCCGGCAGGACGCGGAGGCGTTCAACGTGCTGGAGGTCACCGAGGCCGGCCGGCTGTTTCTCAAGGCGCGCGAGCGGATCGAGGTCGACCGGCCGATGATGACAGGCCGGCTCAGCCGCGAGAAGCGCGAACAGCAGAAGAAGATGACCGGGGCCGTCGCGTACGATCAGGAGGTGTTCGGCCGGCTCCGCGACTGGCGGAAGCGACTGGCGGCCGAGCGCGGCGTCCCGGCGTATGTCATCTGCCACGACTCGACCCTTCAGGCGATCGCTGTCGAGAAGCCATCAACGCTGGCCGACCTCTCTCGGATTCCCGGCCTGGGCGAGCGGAAGATTGCGGCCTACGGCGAAGGGATATTGACCGCCGTCCGCTCGCTGGGAACGGGTCCCGCCTGAGCGTGGATTGCGCCTCGACTTGTCCGCGATGGATCGACCCGATTAGAATCCGATACCGGGACCGATCCGAATCGGACGGCCCTGGACCGATTCCCTCGTCACATTGACCGGCCCGGTCGCCGGAGCACGTGCCCTGGCCCGCGAGTCCGACCCATCAGGAGTATCCGGATGTCGATGAAGATCCCGATCGCCCGGCATTCCCACTGCGCCGTGTGGCTGCTCTCCATTGCAGTCATGGCCATCGCCGCACCGGACGTCTCAACTCTCCTCGCCCAGGAGCCGGCGTCAAAGACGGTCGGCGAGCACATCAAGGAATACTGGGACAAGCTGATCTCAAAGTCCGAATCGGCCGCGAAGGCGAGCGGCGAGGAATATCACAAGCTCAAGGAGCGGGCCGCGAAGGCGAGCGGTCCAGCCCGGGCGAAGTTGGCTGCGGAGATGGAGGCCCTGGGTAAGAAGTGGTCGGAGACCCGGGCACGTCTCGCCGCCGGGATCGAACTGAGGATGCACACGCTCTCCGAGGAAATCGCCACTCTGGAGGAAAAGGCGAAGGAGGCCTCTGGCCCATCGCGGGCAAAGATGGACGCTGAAGTGGCGAAACTCCGGAGCGAATGGGAGGTCGCTCGGCGGAAGATGGGAGCGACATTGGACTCGGGACTGAAGGCCAGTCAGGAGCAATTTCGGCATCTTCAGGAGCAGGCGGCGGGCGCGACCACAGAAGCCCGCGCGGCTCTCAAGCCCCGGATGGAACGGCTCGCGGCCGAATGGCGTAAGGACCGCGAGAAGCTGGCGGCTCTCCTTGAGGCAGACCTGGAGCGGACCAAGGTGGAGATGAAAAAGCTTGGAGCCGAGACTTCTGCCGCCGCGCATCGGGCCCGAGAGGCGATGGAGCGGAAGTCGCACGAGCTGACCGCGAAGATCAAGGAGTTGACCAAAGAGTCGGCGCCGGACGACGAGACGAAGTGAGGCAGGGACAGGGATCAAGTCGCCGTCGCCCCGGCTCCGCCATGGAGGGGAATCGGGCCGACGGCGATTTTGCGCTCTAATCAGCCGATGCCGCCGCCAGTCCCGGTAAGGAGCCCGGAGCCAACCCCGCCGACCCCGCTGCCCGTGCCAAGCCCGGTGCCGCCGGAGCCGGTCCCGGTGAGCCCGGTGCCGCCGGAGCCGGTCCCCAGGCTCCCGGTGATGCCGCCGCCGGTCCCGGTGAGAAAGCCGCTGCCGATCCCGTTGACCCCACTGCCGAGCCCGACGCCGTTGAGGCCGAGGCCCGTGTTGTAGGTCGTCACGAAGTTGTTGAAGCCGGTACCGAAGCTGTTATTGAAGGTCGAGGGCGCCATGCCGAAGCCGATGTAGCCGGGGCTCGCGCCGGTGGAAAACCCGCCGTTGAAGCCGTTGTAGAACGAATTGCCGAGGTACGACGTGCCGAACGGGCTGGCGAACCCGGTGGTGGGGAGCGTCACGGTCGTCGGCGCGTTCATGCCGAAGTAGCGGGCGATCGGCGTGACCAGGTTCTGGTAGGCGCCGTTGAAGGCGTTCGAGACCGCCGTGCTGAAGCTGGTGGTCCCGTACGGGAGGCCGGACAGGGCGGAGACGAGGTTGGAGAAAGTCGCCCCGCCGGTCGTTGTGCCGACGCCGCCGGTCCCCCCGAGCGAACCGGTGACACCCGTCCCGCCGGTGGTGCCTGTGCTGCCGTAGAAGACCGGCTGGAGCCGGGAGACCACGCTGGAATAGTTCGGGAACAGCGCCAGGCCGCTGCCGAGCTGGTAAGCGGCGGTCCCGAGGGCGTTGTTGACGGCGGTGGTAAAGTTGCCGATGGCGGTCGAGGTCGGTGTGCTCGTGGTGCCGTTGGGATAGAGGATCGAGTTGGCGACGGACGGGTAGCTGTAGGCCAGCGCGCCGAGCGCGTTGCCGACCTCATTGAGCAACTGGTTGCCCATGTATTGCTGGATCGGGATTCGCTGGCCGTTGCTGTTGACCGAGAGACGGGCCACGGGGGTTGTGTTGAAGTAGCTGTTGACGAGCGAGAGGCCCTGGCGGGCCGACTGAGTCGTGAGATTGTTGAGGGCCGGCGAGAGGATGCCGTTGGCCCGGACGAGCCGGCCGCTGGTAGCAAGGGAGGTCAGCCGGCTGGCGAGGCTGTTGGCCCCGGAGCCCAGGATCCGGCTCTCGATCACCGGGATGAGGCGGGAGCCGCCGTTGGGCAGGAGAGAGACCTGGGTGGCGAGGCGGAGAGCCGTGGCATTGAGAGCACCGCCGACGCTGGCATTGAAGTTGGCGACCTGCTGGGCCGAGGGGGTCGAGCCACTGGCGTAGAATTGATTGACGCCGGACTGGAGCGCGGCGCGGAGGTCGCGGGTCGCGGCGTGGACCTGCTGACGATAGGCCGTCCGCAGGCGGGCGATGGTCAGGGGACTTGAGAGGGTGCCGGCCTCAATGGCCGCCTGGCGCAGGGCCACCTGGGCGCTGACCGGCGAGGGTGCGGGCGCCGGCGTCACGGCAGCGGTCGAGGGCGTCAGCACGTAGACCTGCGCCGTGGTGGACAGAACGACCCGTTCCTCCAGCTTCGGCTCGTCCATGCCGGGGTGGAACCGGAATCGCTTTTTCTTCGCGGTGCTCATCAGCGGAACTCCATCGTATCTGGCTTCTCGGGGCGCGGTGCGATCGCATGCCGTTCGACGGATCTCCGCCGCGCGCCTCGGGGATTGGTGGATCTCGATCCCTCGGACGGGGATGGGGAGCTGGTCTTGTCCTGGCACCAGCCATTCTTCTCTCTTGCAGGATGCGTGCCATCGGTGCGGAGTCCCGCTCGGA
Source organism: Planctomycetales bacterium (assembly GCA_027435495.1). GTDB lineage: Bacteria > Planctomycetota > Planctomycetia > Isosphaerales > Isosphaeraceae > JAKAUH01. Next base: position 1,975 of record DAHZZC010000754.1, on the reverse strand, counting down.
GGGATATCCGCGATATCCGCAGGGACCGGATGCCTCGGTCCGCCCGGGCTCAAGTTCTGGCGCGGGGGATGCCGATGAGACAGATGAGGGGGATTGTCGGGCGGGCCGGCACGGGGCGGCGTGGGTTGGTTCCGGGGTTGACAGCCGCGGCCCTTCGATTAGATTCGCCCGCGGATCACGTCCGCCCCATGGCCGAGGCCGAACCTGTCCCGACCGCCCGTCGTCTCGATCTCGAGGGCCGCCAGTCATGGGGACGATCCATCAGCCGGTCCTGCTCGACGAGGTGCTGGCCTGGCTGGCGCCTCGCGAGGGCTCGATCCTGGTCGACGGGACGGTCGGAGGCGGTGGTCACGCCGCCGCAATTGCGGACCGCGTGGGCGAAACTGGCCGGGTGATCGGCCTGGATCGCGACCCGTCGATGCTCGAACTGGCTCGGGCGGCGGTCGCCGGGCGGCCGGTGACGCTCGTCCATGCCCCTTATGCCGAGATGGGGCGAGTTCTGGAGGAACTGGGGATCGATCGCGTGCAAGGCGTCCTGCTCGATCTGGGGCTCTCTTCCGATCAACTCGCCTGGCGCGAGCGTGGGTTCAGTTTCGCTGCGGATGGACCGCTCGATATGCGGTTCGATTCCGGCTCCGGCGACCCTGACGCCGCCGACCTGGTTAACCGTCTGCCCGCAGAAGAGCTGGCCGACCTGTTCTACAAGTATGGCGAGGAGCGATACAGCCGACGGATCGCCCGTCGGATTGTCGAGGAGCGGCGGATCGAGCCAATCCGGACCACCGCCAGGCTCGCTGAGGTGGTCCGGCGAAGCCTGCCTCCGCCGGCCCGGCGTGGGCCGATCGACCCGTCGACCCGGGTCTTCCAGGCGCTCCGGATCGCGGTCAATGATGAGCTCGGCCAGGTTGACGAGGTCTTGCAGATCATCCCCGATGTGCTGGCCCCAGGTGGGCGAGCGGCGATCATCAGCTTCCACTCGCTGGAGGATCGGCGGGTCAAGTGGGCGTTCCGATCGGATCCGAGACTCAATGTCCTGACCCGGAAACCCGTGACCGCGACGGCCGCCGAGGTGGCCGCTAATCCCCGTGCGCGGAGCGCCAAACTGAGGGTAGCCGAGCGATGTCCGAACTGATCCCCAACCCACAACCCGGGTCCGGGCGGTGGTCGACGGCCCCCCAGGGACCTTTCGCACCTGTCGACATTGACGCTGCGCAACAGCCCGGCTTTGTCGTCCGCTACGAATCGTTCGTCGATCCGTCGGGAGCGCCAGCCGAGCCCGAGAACCTCGAGCCGGCTCCCGTCGAGGAAGGCGGTGCGGAGGGCATCGGGGAGGAGTCCCCGGAGACCTCGCAGTTGCCGGGGCGAATCAGGACCATCACGATGGCAACGACTCGCGCGTTGCTAGCGCTTTCGTGGGTCATCGGACGGGCCTCGTATCAACATCCGCGGTCCGTGCTCGTGGTACTGCTTTCGGTCGGGGTCCTGAGCGCCACCGCCCTGACCCGACCCAGCAAGTCAACGCCGCCGGCCTCGATCGCCGGCAAGACATCGGTGGAGTCCACAGAGGCCGACGATCCAACCGCCGGGCCTGACGTCGAGAAGCAACCGGGCCCCCGTCCGGAAGATCCAGCCCTGGCGCAGGCCGGTTCAACAAGCACCCCTGGGTCATCGGAGGAGAAGAACGAGCCGACAGAACCGAAACAGCAGGAGCCAGGCACTCCGTCGCCAGAGACGGTTACGCCAGTTGCCGAGGCCGTCCCAAACCCTTCGACGGCCGAAGAAGTTCCTACGGTTGGAGCCGTCCCGATCGCGTCGATCCTGCCGCAGCCAGCAGCCACAACGGCGGCGCCGCCAGAGACTGATCCTGCGATCGTCTCACCACTCGCTGAGACTCCGGCCGCACCGGCTCCCGCGCCGGCACCCACGACGCCCGCGATGGCGCCCCGGACAGTGGGCCCGGATACGAAGCATCCGG
>DAHZZC010000753.1 GCA_027435495.1 Planctomycetales bacterium | reverse complement strand
CTTGCCCGACCCGCGCCCCTGCATCTCCTGCTTCAGCCCGGCGTGCGCGACGACCAGCTTCCCGTCATCAAGGACATGGTGGCTAACGAGTCCGTCGAGGAAGTCGGCCAGTTCCGCGCAGAACGATCCCCGGACGTCGTTGGGCAGGGCGTCGATCTCGGCGAGGGTCTCAGCGAGCCCGTGGGTGATCTGAACGTCCTTGCCCCGCAGCTTCTTGAGGAGCTTCATGTCGTGGTTGCCGGGGACGCAGAGCGCCGAGCCCGATGCCACCATCCGCGCGACAATCCGAACCGAATCGAGAACGCGAGGCCGCCGATCGACCAGGTCGCCGAGGAAGATCGCCTTGCGTCCCTCGGGATGGGCGTAGAGCGGACCGGCGAGGAGGGTTGATGCGTCGGGCGCCTCGGCCGTCACCTCATAGCCGAGCCTTTGGAGCAGGGCATGAAGCTCATCACCGCAGCCGTGGATATCGCCGATGATGTCGAACGGGCCGTGCTCGCCCTTCCGGTCGTTCCAGAGCGGCACCCGCTCGACAACGGCGGCCTCGACGGCCTCGGGCGAATCGAGGACGAAGACGTGCCGGAATCCCTCCTTGCGAAGTGATCCCAGCGACCGCCGGAGCTGCGACTTCTGGTTGCGGACGACGTGCGGCCCGAAGCCGCGATCGGGCCGTTCGGCATTCCGATCGTGGCAGAGCCGCTCGGGGAGGTTGAGAACGATCGCGACCGGCAGGCAATGAAATTGCCGGGCCAGTTCGACGAGCGGCTTGCGGGCCTCGGGCTGGACGTTGGTGGCGTCGATCACTGTCAGCCGCCCGAGGGCCAATCGCTTCGCCGCGATGAAGCGGAGGACCTCGAAGGCGTCCTTGCTGACGGCCTGATCGTTCTCGTCGTCGGAGACCATCCCGCGGCAGGCGTCGGACGAAAGAACCTCGGTGGGCCGGAAGTGCCGGCGCGCGAAGGTGCTCTTGCCCGAGCCGCTGGGGCCGATCAGGACGACGAGGCTGAGGTCGGGAATAGAGAGGCGATTCAAAAATCAGGCTTCTTTGGTGATGCGATCCAGGCAGCGCGTTAAGGTCGCGAACCGCGGGCAGCGCCCGGCGACCCTGGCCGGGTCCAATCGGGCGAGCAGCTTGCTCGCGTGCCGGATCTTGGCCTTGTTCGATTCGGAATAGGGTCCCTTGCTGGTCTCCCTGGTCGCGGCGGCCAGCTTCTCGTAGAGGCTGGACTTCGGCTCGTCCTCAAGATTCACCCGCTGAGGCAGGCTGTTCAGGCGGAAGCCGGGACCATAGTACGACTCCATCGCACCAGGGTCGGCCACGATCCAGGTCTCCATGCAGACGATCATCAGGTGCAATCGATCGGCCTCGATTCCGGCGAGGTCCCAGCCATCGCGCCGAACCAGGTGATCGCGCCGGATTAGGGCCTCTCGCCGCTCGCGTTGCCCTCGCTCATCATCGGATTCCGTCCCGACGACGGGCCCTTCCGGCGGAAGGCACTCCTCAGAATCGACCAGCAGGAGACAGAGAGCGGGGTCCTCGCCTTTCTGCACCGCATTGAGGAAATCCCGGTAAGCGCCGGAACGGCCTCCACAGGCCACGAGCTTCCACCCCATCCGCTTCGCCCGGGCGGCATTCTTCTGACCGATCAGGAGTTGGTCGAGGCCGACCCGCAGGTCGGCCTTCTGCTGGGCCGTGTCTCCGCCCCCTTCGACATAGATCGCGATCGATCTCATGGGTTTCCCCCCAGCTCGCCGATTCGCCAGACCTCCCCGAGGCGGTAGCCCTCGAGCCAGCTCGCGAGGGGTTCGGGGTCGAGGCGGCGGATCACGGTCCCGCCTCGATGCTCGCAGACCAGGACCGAACGGAGATGCTCGCTGAGCCCCGAAACGAGGGCGTCGGAATGGGTCGTGACGATGAGCTGGGTGCGGGCGGAGGCGTCGATCAGCAGGTCCGCCAGCAGGGCGACGGCGTCGGGATGGAGACCGAGCTCGGGCTCCTCGATACAGATCAGCGGGGGCGGCGAGGGAGAAAGCAGCAGCGCGAGGATCGCCAGGAAACGAAGCGTCCCGTCCGACAATCGGGCCGCGGGGATCGGGTGCCTGAGCCCCTCTTCGTGCAGGTAGAGTTGCACCGTCCCGCCCTGAATCCGCGTCGAGAACCGCTCGTAGCGCGGCAGGAACAGCCGGAGCATCCGGCCGAACTCCGCGGCCGTATCCCCATGTTCGATCTCGTTTAGCAGGAGGACCAGGTTACGAGCATCAGTCAGGAGGGGCCACGACGGGAGGTCGGCAGGCTGCGGCTGACGGAGCGGCGCCGATCGACCGAAGCTCCATTCTCGGAACGTCTGCATCCGCCCGAACTGCTCCCCCAGCCAGGTCACTTCCGGATAGGAATCCGGGTCCTTGCGCTGGGAGAGGACCGATTCATCGGGCTTCAGGTCCTCTCGCCGCAGGGATCGCGTCACGCGATCGCCCTGGATCGCCCGAGCGTTCAATACCGGTCGTCCGTCCTGGAACCGGTAATAGAAGTAGACGTCCTTCGCGCTGTCGTCTCGCCGCTCCGTTTCCTCGATCGCCTCGTCCACGACCTCGGTCCGCTGCCCGCTCGGGGCGAAGGCGAGCCGATAACGCAGGTCCGGGATCGGAGGATCTCCCTTCACCACGACATCGATCTCGGCGCTGCCCTCCGACCCTTCGCCCTTCCAGAGCCACTCCCGGATACCGCCGCCGTATCGGATTGCATCGGCGAGGGCGGTAGGGGTGGCGTGAAGGAGTTCGATCGCCTCGATCAGGTTCGACTTCCCCGACCCGTTCGGCCCGATCAATACGTTCAGGGGCTCCAGGTCAATCTGCGGAGAGTCCGGCGCGAAGGAGAGGAAGCCGTCCAGTCGCACCGACTTCAAGAAGCAAGAATCGTACATGGGAATGATCCTTCCGCGTTCGACCGGAGCGAGACGGTCTCCATCATAAGGCGGACGGCAGCGACCTTTCAAACACCGCCATCTGCGTCGGCGACCCGAGCGCCTCATCCTCCGGTCCGATCGGCTGGAACCGGACCGCGTAGCCGAACCGACCGGCGATCCCTTCCGCCCATCCCTCGAATTCACGACGGGTCCACTCGAAGCGGTGGTCGGGATGGCGGAGGCGATCCGGCCCGACGTCCGCCCAGGTCGCGTTGTACTCGCGATTCGGGGTCGTCAGCACGATCGTCCCCGGCCGGGCGTGCTCGAAAAGAACCCTCTCAAACGCCGAGAGCCGGGGCGGGTCGAGATGCTCGACCACCTCCACCACCGCCGCGGCGTCGAAGCCTTCCAATCGCCGGTCGCGGTAGGTCAGCGACCCGTGGATCAGCTTCACCCGGGCGGCCTGCTTCTCGGGCATCCGGTCGAGCTTCAATCGGTCGCGGGCGATCTCCAGCGAGCGGATCGAGACGTCCAGCCCGACGATCTCCTCGAACTGCCGGTCGTTGAGGAGTTCCCGAAGCAGCCTTCCCTCGCCGCAGCCGAGGTCCAGCACTCGACGCGCTCCGGTCGCCCGGATCGCCGCCAGGACCGCGCCGATCCGCTGGTCGTGCAGCCGGATCGGACGCTCCAGCACCTCCTCGACCCGATCGCCGAGCTTCGCCGCCTCGGCCTCTCCATCGGCCTCAGAAGGCTGCTCCTCCTGCACCAGCCGGGCGAGTGCCTGGCGATAGAGGCCGGGCTGAAACTTCAGGTAGCGTCGGGCGATCGTCTCCCGCTCGGGATGATTCGCGAGCCAGCCCGCACCCCGGGCCAGCAGCTTCTCCATCTCGTCGGGGCCGATGTAATAGTGCTTGGCGTTGTCGAAGACCGGGATCAGCACATAGAGGTGAGACAACAGGTCGGCAAGGATCGTC
>DAHZZC010000752.1 GCA_027435495.1 Planctomycetales bacterium | reverse complement strand
AATCGGATCGTTCACTACTGCGACGGCCGACGCGTCGCCGAGGGCCCGCTTCGCATTCCGACGGCGCTCCGAATCGGCCCCGCCAACCTCGGCAACTGGCAGGCCGCCACCGGCACCCTCAACAAGCCATTTCGCAGCCTCAACGGCCGGATCGACGAGTTCGCCATCCTTCGGCGCACCCTCACCAACGCCGAGATCCAACGTATGTACGAGCTGGGCAAGCCCAGCTCCTGAACTCCATCCCTTTCGACCCGCCCACCGTTCGCAAGGAGCTTCGACTTATGAGGTCTCGCCACGCCTTCACCCTGATCGAGTTGCTGGTCGTCATCGCGATCATCGCGGTCCTCATCGCACTGTTGCTCCCGGCCGTGCAGGCGGCGCGCGAGGCCGCTCGGCGTGCCCAGTGCGTCAACAACCTCAAGCAGATCGGACTCGGCATGCACAACTACCAGAGCTCCAACGACTCGCTCCCGCCAGGCGAAAAGGGATGCTGCTGGGGCACCTGGTGCGTTTTCATCCTCCCTTACGTCGAGCAAGCTCCCTTGTACAATGCCTGGAATTCCTACGGCAGCAATGTCCCCAGCGGAGGTCCCGCCGACTTCTACCTCCGCTACAGCGGTCCCGCGAATACGAGCGTGACCTTCTCGGCCGTCTCCGTCTACGGCTGCCCGAGCGATCCAAACGCCAACATCCAGCGCACCGGCGGTGCCCGTTACATCAATTATGTGGTCAATTACGGCAATGTTGACCAGGCCCAGGACGTCAGCTATCCTGTGCCTAGTCCGATGAATCCGACACTCTATTCCACCTTCCGCGGGGCTCCCTTCACCGACATGGGCTCGCCGGCCATCGACGACACCGGCTTCAGCATCGCTTACGCCAAGCTCCAGGTCACAAGATTCTCGGCCATCACCGATGGCCTCAGTAACACCATGATGACATCGGAACTACGAATCGCCAATCCTCCCAACGACCTGCGCGGCTACGGATGGTGGGGCGGCTCGGCCTCGTTCAATGCCCTGCTCACCCCCAACAGTACGTATCCCGACAGCATGGGCTCCGGCGGTTGCGGTGCCGTCAACCCGCCGTGCAACAACGGCATCACCAATCCCAGCGGCGGATATCTGATGACCTACCTGGCACCCCGGAGCTTTCACCCAGGCGGCGTCTCCGTGGGGATGTGCGACGGTAGCGTCCGATTCTTCAAGAACTCCATCAATCCTCTCATGTTTCAGGCGCTGAGCACCACCCAGGGCGGGGAGGTCATCAGCTCCGGTTCCTACTGAAACCTCGCAAGCACCCTTCCATCCCATTCGGAAACACAATCATGAAAACCTTCCTGACGTCAGGCCGTCGGACTCTGGCCGCACTGATGTCCGTTGCCATCGCCGGATGCATGGCTCAGGCCGAACTCGATCCCCTCCCAAGAGTCGCGGTCTCCGGCAAGGTCACCATTAACGGCCAGCCAATGCCGGCCGGTACCATCCAGTTCAATCCGACATCATCCACCGCGAGCGTCACCGCCGTGGGAGAGATCGTGGACGGCAAGTACACGATCGATCGAACGCAAGGTCCCGTCCCGGGCCATTTCCGCATCCAGATTTCGGCGCAGTCCCACGTCACCGTCGCGCCGAATGAGGAACCCGGCGGCGGGCCCCGACGCATCAAGGAGTCCATCCCCGCCCGCTACAACGTCAAGTCCGAGCTGGAATGCGACGTGAAAGCGGAGGGGCCCAATGAGTTCGACTTCGATCTGAAATCGAAGTGAGTCAAGGGCCGGTCGGCTGGGATTCTTCGGAGCCGTTCTCGCGAGCCCTTGATCAGACTCGCGAGACGGCCAGGCCTGGCCGAATGCGAAATCAGATCTAGCCAGGACTTCCCTCTCCCAGTCCGTTCTCACGCCTTGCCTCGTCCTCGAGGGCTGGCGATCCGGCCAGGCCGTAACTCAATCCCTTCTCCGAAAAGCATCCGACGAAGTCGCCACGGACGGGTATCCCTTCGGCGATCTTCGGAGCGATGCCGGGCGATCCCTGGCGAGACCGACGAGTTCTCATCCGCCTGTTCGCGCGGACCGATCCCAGCAGCGTCCCCGCGAAGATAGGCCGGCGATGTGGCCGGTATCTATCGGTATCGGTATGATGGTCGGGTGCGCATCCAGTTATCGAGAGGGATGATCCGGCGGCATCGATCGGCATGATCGTCCGGACGTGCGGAATATCCGCGGGGAGACGTGGGCAATGGTTCGGGTGAAGTTGCCGGATGGATCGGTCAAGGAATACCACGACGGGGTCACCCCGCGCGAGGTCGCCGCGGGAATCGGCAAACGACTGGCCGACGCCGCCGTCGCCGCCGCCGCGGAAGGGCGGATCGTCGACCTCGACCGCCCGATCGAGGACGGCCACGAATCGCCCGTCGAACTCCGAATCCTGACGTCGAAGGACCGAGAAGCGCTCGACGTCCTCCGGCACTCGACCGCCCACATCATGGCCCGCGCCATCATGCGGTTATTCCCGGGCGTCCGGCTCGCCTTCGGCCCGACCACCGCCAACGGCTTCTATTACGACGTCGTCGTCCCTGGTCGGAACCTCTCCGAGGACGACTTCCCCGCGATCGAGGCCGAGATGGCCCGGATCACAAAGGACGCCGAGCCCTTCGAACGGTTCACCATGCCCGCGCCCGAGGCCCGCAAGTTCGTCGAGGACCTCGGCCAGTCGTTCAAGGTCGAGCACATCGACGACGAACTGCACAAATACGGCATCCTCAGCTTCTACCGGCAGGGCGAGTTCGTCGACCTCTGCCGGGGCCCGCACATCCCCAACGCGGGGAAGGTTGGCGCCTTCAAGCTGGTCTCCATCGCCGGCTCCTACTGGAAGGGCCGGACCGATCGCGAGGTCCTTCAGCGCGTCTACGGCACCGCCTTCTTCGACCGAAAGGACCTCGATGCCTACATCGCACAGGTCGAGGAATCGAAGAAACGCGACCACCGCCGGCTTGGCCGCGAGCTGAACCTCTTCACGATCTCGCAGATGGTCGGACCAGGTCTGATCCTCTGGATGCCGAAGGGCTCGGTCGTCCGCGGTCTCCTGGAATCGTTCATCAAGGAAGAACTGGTCAAACGCGGCTATCAGCCGGTCTACACGCCGCACATCGGCAAGATCGAACTCTACCAGACCAGCGGCCACTATCCCTATTACAAGGATTCACAGTTCCCCACGCTCAAGATGCCGTCCGACTCCTCGGCCAAGGAGCTGCTCAACGGCCTGATCTCCGGCCAGATCGACGACGACGCCCAGCGCCTGCTTTTGACGAAGGCCGGCATCCCCGAGCGACTCCCACAGAAGGAAGGCGCACCGGCCCGCTCGTACTTCGAGATGAACAACGCCGAGCGGATCGGATACCTGGAGCAAACCTGCGACTTCGAGGAGTACCTCCTCAAGCCGATGAACTGCCCACACCATATCCAGATCTACGCCGCCCAGCCGAGGAGCTATCGCGAGCTTCCCCTCCGCCTCGCGGAATTCGGCACGGTCTACCGGTACGAACAGTCGGGCGAACTCTCGGGTCTGACCCGCGTCCGCGGCTTCACCCAGGACGATGCCCACCTGTTCTGCACCCACGAGCAGGTCCGCGGCGAATTCCGCTCGACAATGGAAATGACCCAGTTCTTCCTCGATTCCTGCCTCGGACTCTCGGATTACCGCGTCCGACTCTCCAAAAGCGATCCCAACGATCCCAAGTACCAGGGCGCAGCCGGCGAGATCTGGCGACGCGCTGAGAACGATATCCGTTCGGTCCTCGAAGAGATGGCTCTCCCCTACGACGAAGCCCCCGGCGAGGCCGCCTTCTACGGCCCGAAGGCCGACTTCATCGTCCGAGACTGCATCGGACGCCAGTGGCAACTCGGCACCGTGCAGCTCGATTATGTCCTCCCCGAGCGGTTCGGGATCACCTACACCGGCCCCGACAACCAGCAGCACCGGCCGGTGATGATCCACCGGGCTCCGCTGGGAAGCATGGAACGGTTCATGGGCATCCTGATCGAACACTTCGCCGGAGCCTTCCCCCTCTGGCTGGCACCCGAGCAAGTTCGCGTCCTGCCGATCTCCGACAAGGCCGCCGAATACGCGAACCAGGTTCTCACCCGGCTCCTCGCCGAGAACTTCCGGGCGACACTCGACACCCGCCCCGAGAAAATCGGAGCCAAGATCCGCGATGCCCAGCTCGAGAAGATCCCGGTCATGCTGGTCGTGGGTGCGAAGGAGGCCGAGTCGCACTCGGTCTCGTTCCGCGATCGCCAGGCCGGCGACCTCGGCGCGATGCCCCTCGACCAGGCAATCGCCCGGTTGAAGACCGAGGCCGAGAGCCGGCGCGCCCCCACCGCCGCACCGCTCCCGCCCGTCGCGACCACCGAGGAGAAGGCCCAGGATCACACGTATTGAAAGGCCCATCCGAACCATGAGCCAGGCCGCCATTGATCCCGTGGCGATTCCGATCGGCTACGACGACATCCTCGCCGCCGCCGATCGGATCGCTCCCTGGATCCACCGGACGCCCGTCCTGACCTCGCGGACAATCGACGACCGCGCGGGGGGCCGCGTCTTCCTCAAGTGCGAAAACTTTCAGCGCGTCGGGGCATTCAAGTTCCGGGGCGCGGTCAACGCGCTATTGCAACTGGATGAATCCGGACGACGTACCGGCGTGGTGACACACTCCTCCGGCAACCACGCCCAGGCCCTCGCCCTGGCGGGGAAGCTCCTCGGCGTCCCGGTGACCGTCGTGATGCCCCGAACCGCGCCAGCCGTGAAACGCCAGGCAACCGAGGGCTACGGTGCCCGGGTTGTCGCATGCGAGCCGACCCAGGCCGCGCGCGAGGCCGCCGTCGCCGCCGAGATCGACCAGCACGGGTTGACGCTCATTCATCCGTTCAACGACTGGAACGTGATCGCCGGCCAGGGAACGACGGCCCTCGAACTTCTCGACCAGGCCGGGCCGCTCGACATGATCGTCGCCCCGGTGGGCGGCGGCGGACTCCTCTCCGGAACGGCCATCGCGACCCGGGGGAAGGCACCTGTGACCAGAGTGGTTGGCGCCGAGCCCGACCGGGCCGACGACGCCCGGCGTTCCCTCGAATCGGGCCGGATCGAGCCGTCGAACGACCCGCAAACGATCGCCGACGGCCTGCGGACCTCGCTCGGCCACCGGCCATTCTCGGTGATCTCGGCACACGTCGATCGGATCGTCACCGCGTCCGAGGCCGAGATCCTCGACGCGATGCGGATCATCTGGGAGCGGGTCAAGATCGTGATGGAGCCATCAAGCGCCGTGGTCGTCGCTCCGCTCTGGAACGGACAGCTCGATATCAAGGGGTTACGCGTTGGCGTCATTCTCAGTGGAGGAAATGTCGATCTCGAGCCACTCTTCCAGTCGCTGACGCAAAAGTTCCTCTAGGAGTCTGCCGGGGAAGAAAACCAAATCCTGGCAAGAACGAGAGACCCTCCCACGCTTTTACTCCGAAGGGTACTCGACCTCTACAAGATCCCTCAACAGGCGATCCGCCAGGGTAAGGCCATCGGAATCGCCGAGACCGCGGAATTCCTGCCGTCGCGACTCCATTTCATTTGAGGCGATCTCGCCGGAAGCGCGTCGATACGCCGGCCTGATCGGCGCTCTTGGCTGTCATGGGCAGGATCGTCAAAATCGTCTACGGACGCGGTACAAAGTACCGGAAATCCTTCGCAAGAGCAGACCCGCATCTCCTGAGGGCGTCCATGAGACTGTCACCATCGCTCGCGATCGCCCTCGCCGCCGCGCTGATTCTCAGCGCAACGCTGGCGCTGGATTCTGTTGCCGGGGAGGCCGGATCATCGGGACGGCCGCCATCCTCGGAGCCCTCCGCCGGACCGGTCGCGATCGCAACAATCGCCCTTCTCCTGGTCACGGTGATGGTCGTCCGGGGCCACGATGTCCGCCTGGTGCTCCTGCTCGGCGCTCTGCCGATCTTTCTCGGAACGCAGGCGATGCCATTGATGATTCAAAAGATGGTCGCCGAGATGGCGAACCCCGCGACCGTCGTACCGATCGGAGCAGCCGTCGGATTTGCGTTCGTTCTGCGCGCGACCGGTTGCGATCGACATCTCGTCGAGGTGCTGGTGATTCCGATCCGGCGCGTCCGTCCGCTGCTTGTTCCGGGTGGGATCGCGGCCGGCTACCTGATCAACACGACGATCGTCAGCCAGGCGGGGACGGCCTCCGTCCTCGGCCCGATCCTGCTCCCGCTCCTCCGCGCCGGCGGGCTCGATCCAGGACGCGCCGGGGCCGTCCTGCTGCTCGGCTCGTCGATGGGCGGCGAGTTGTTCAACCCAGGGGCCGTCGAGATGCGGAAGCTCGCCGATCTCACCGGCCTTCAGGGAGCCGAACTGATCCGACGATCCGCCGGGCTGAACCTCCTGGCCTGCTCGGTCGCCCTGTCCACGTTTTGCATCCTCACGGCCCTTCGGACCCGCCAGGAGAAATCGTCCCCCCCCGACCCGCCCGAGGCCCCGGATCCGCCATTCCGCCTGAACCTCTTCAAGGCGGTCGTCCCGATCCTGCCGCTGGCCATCCTGATGGGCGACTCCCTGCTCGAAGGCTTCTCGCCCATTCATGGGCTGACGGGCCCGCCGCGGATCCTCGCCGCGATCCTCATCGGTGTCCTCGCGGCCGGCGCGGCTGACCCCGGCTCGATCCGAACGATTGCCCCGGCGTTCTTCGAAGGCGCTGGATATGCCTATCATCATGTGATCTCGCTGATCGTCGCCGCCTCGACGTTCGCCGAGGGCATCCGGATCAGCGGCCTGATCGCTCTGGCGATCCGGGCCATCTCCGGCTGGCCGGGCCTCGCGATGGTCGCCGCGATGGTGGGCCCCTGGTGCCTCGCCGTCATTGCCGGGACCGGTATTGCTCCGGCCGTCGCCGTGATGGAGTTCTTCGTCCCGGCCGCCGATCGGATGGGACTCGATCCCGTCCGGCTCGGAACCGTCGCCTCGCTCAGCGCCCACTTCGGTAGGACCATGAGCCCGGCCGCCGCGGTGGTCATGCTCAGCTCGAGACTCGCCGGCGCCCGCCCTGCCGAGTTGATCCGATCCGTCGCGCCTCCGCTCCTCGCCGGAGGCGCGGCGATGATCCTGGCAGCCCTCTGTCGTATTTTGTGAACACCGATCAACCCGATCGATGGGAGGACCCCGTATCATGGCCGATAATCACGCCTTCGACGTCGTCAGCGAGATCAACCAGGTCGAGATGCACAACGCCGTCGATCAGGCCCAGCGCGAGCTTGCCGTCCGCTTCGACTTCAAGGGGACACACGCCTCGATCGAGTTCAGCAAGAAGGACAATACGATCACCCTCCTCGCCGACCACAAGGCCCAGCTCGACACCGTCCTCCAGATGCTCAAGGAGAAGATGGCAAAACGCGGAGTCCCGGTGAACGCCCTGATCCGAGGCAAGGTCGAGGACGCCACCCACGACACCGTGCGCGAGGTCGTCAAGCTTCACACCGGAATCGACATGGACGACGCCCGCCAGATGATCAAGGAGATCAAGCAGCTCAAGATCAAGGTTCAGGCCCAGATCATGGAGAACAAGCTCCGCGTGACCGCCAAGAAGATTGACGACTTGCAGACCGTGATCGCCCACCTGAAGGCCAATGGCCCCGAATACCCTTTGCAGTTCACCAACTTCACCTGATCGTCAAAACGTCGTCATCGCGCTGGGCCACTGGGCGTGCTCCGGCTTCCTGGTTGAAGGTTGCAGGCGTTCAGCCCGATCTAATAGGAGCCTGATCCGCGGACCGTGGACGGCCGCCCGGGTGTCATTGCCCGGGGTTCAACCTGGGATGAGGAGGTTGGGATGGGATTCTTGAGCGGACGCGTCACGTTCACGCGATATCGGGTCGGGGGCGATTCGCCACTGCCGTTCGGCGATGAGATCCTTCAAATCATCGAGCCTCACCTGATCGGACACCACGCCTCGGCGGAAACCGGCGACGGCGTGACCGTCGGCTGGGCCGGAGGCGACCATGTGCTCGACCTCTCGATTCAACTCGGCAAGAACGTCCTCGACGACGCCCTTCACCTCGCCATCCGGATCGACGCCGACAAGATCCCCGGCTCTCTGCTCCGCGCCTACACCCAGATGGAGATTGCCGCCCGGGCCCAGATGAACCCCAGCGGCTTCGCCACCAAGGCCCAGCGCGAGGAGGCCAAGGAGGCCGCCAAGGCCCGCGCCGCCGCCGAGGCCGCCGACGGCCGGTTCCGACGCCACAACCACTACCCAATCCTCTGGGACGGCCAGACCCAGACCCTCCTCGCCGGAACCACCAGCGCAAGCGTCCTGGAGCGATTGCAGATCCTCTTCCGCGAGACCTTCGACCGAACCCTCGAACCGATCACCGCCGGCTCGCTCGCCCGGACCCTCCCGCTCGCCTCGCCCGGCAACCCGGGCGGCGATTCGTCCATCCTGAGCATGACCCCAATCGCGCTGAGAGCGGCCGAGGAAGCCCCCGGCGTCGCCTGGACCGGCGACGACCCGACCAGCCTCGATTACCTCGGCAACGAATTCCTCGTCTGGATCTGGCACGCCCTCCAGAACGATGGCGAGTCAATCCAGCTCTCCGACGGCTCGAGCGCCACGGTGATGCTCGCCAAAACGCTCACCCTCGATTGCCCCCGCGGCGAGACCGGCCGCGACCAGCTCACCGACGACGCCCCGACCCGGCTCCCCGAGGCCTTCCGTGCCCTCCAGGCCGGCAAGCTCCCCCGCAAGGCCGGGATGATCCTCGTCCGACACGGGGCCCAGTACGAACTGACACTCCAGGCCGAAACCCTCGCCATCACCGGCGCCGCCCTGCCGAAGCCCGACGACGACGGCCTCTCGAAGCAGGACCAGAAAATCGCCCGGATCGAGGCCCTCCGCCACCTGAACGAATCGCTCGATCTGCTCTTCCAGGCGTTCCTCCTCCGCCGGACCGGCCAGGGCTGGAACGACGAACTCGGCCGAATCCGACGGTGGCTCCAGGCCGCCTGATCGATCCCCCCGGCCAACTCGCGCGGCGGCGATTCGGCGGATTCCCTATAATCGGCATCGTGGATGATCCAATCGCAGACCCGGAATCCATCGATCGAGCGGGAGAGTCTTTGATGTTCAGGATGATTGCAACGGGCCTCGCGGGACTGGCCATGGCCGGGGCCTCGGCAACCGCGATGGCCCAGGCCCCGGCCACCAAGGGGGCACCCGAAGCCGCCGCCGCCCCGAACCAGGGCTTCGCCGCCATGCCCGGCGCCAAGGACGTGCTCGGCACCGTGACCAGCCGCGGCCAGACCAACAACATCACCAAGGCCGATCTCGTCAGCTTCCTCAGCCGGTATCCAGTCCCTCCCGCCGACGAGCGCGAACTGGCCTACAATCAGGCCATGGAGATGATCGCCGGTGCCCATCTCTTCCAGCATTACCTGATGTCTCAGCGGATCCAGGTCCCCGATTCCAAGGTGGACGCCGAGGTCGAGAACGCCCGCGCCCAGCTCAAGAAGCAGGGCCAGGACCTCGACACCATCCTCCAGCAGAACGGCTCCAGCGAAAAGGAAATGCGCAAGGAGATCGCCGATCGGGTACGCATGGACGAATTCATGCAGGCCAAGGCCACCGACGCCGCTCTCCGCCGCTTCCTGAATGAGAACCGCGACAAGTTCAGCGGCACCCAGGTCCGTGCCAGCCACATCCTCCTGAAGCTCGAACCGACCGCCTCCAGGGAGCAGAAGGAGAAGGTCAAAAAGAAGATCGAGGAGATCCGCAAGGAGATCATCGACGGCAAGATCCCCTTCGCCGCGGCGGCCAACAAGTATTCCGAAGACCCCGCCAACGCCTCGGGCTCCGGCGGCGACCTCGACTACTTCCGGAACGACGGCAGCTTCGTCGAGGAGTTTACCGACGCCGCCTTCAAGCTGAAGAAGGGCGAGATCTCCGGGCCCGTCAAAACCCCCCTCGGCTACCACCTGATCTTCGTAACCGACCGGATCGAAGGGAAATTCCCCGATTTCGAGGCAAACAAGGCCTACCTGACGCAGGCCTTCCGCGCGGAACTTCAGAAAGAGATCGTCAACGAGGAGCGGAAATCCGCGAAGATCGAGATCAAGCCGATGCCCAGGGACCTCTATCCCGCCACCGAACAGCCAGCGGCCGGCGCCGCGGCCCCGGCGACGGCCCCGGCCAAACCGTGACGAGGGTCCGTCCCCCGCGATCAGAGGTCCGAGAGATCGAGCCCCCCCTGATCGCGGAGGGCACAGAATCGCCGGTAGGTCTCGGCAATCCCCTCGCGGAGCGGGGTCGTCGGGATCGGCCCGAGCGATCGCCTCAACCGGCTGTCGTCCAGATCCGCGGCGATGGGAAGCTGTCGATCCCCGTGAGTGACCAGCTCCCTCGCCTCGGGCGCGATATCCACCAGGGTCGAAACAAACGACTCGATCGTTTCGACCGCACCGGAGATGTTGAAGGAGTCGGCCCCCTCAAAAGGCCGATCCAGTGCCAGGACAAAAGTATCCGCCACGTCGACCACGTACTGAAGGTCCTGCCGGCCACCGTAGCTGATCCGATAGGGACGCCCCGCACAGACCGACTTGATCGCCTTCGTCGGCTCGCTGGTCATCCCAAAATCGCGTCCGACGCCATAGACCGTCCACGGACGGAGACCAATGCTGGTCATCCCCTGATCCAGCCAGTAGACCCGGGCATTCAACTCGTTGCAAACCTTGAAGGCCCCGTAATGGGTCCGAGGGCTGAGCCGGACCTCGTCGCCGACCCGCCCCGCCGAAGGGCCAGCCGGCCCATGAACCGCCGCCGAACTCGCGTAGACGACCCGACGCACCAGATCCTTCCGGACGGCCGCCGCCTCGAAGACGGCAAGCGTCCCAATCACGTTGATCCGGGCCCCCAGGATCGGATCCGCCCGACAGGTCGGCGCCTGGAGCCCGGCCAGATGGAGGATCTCCGTCGCACCAACCTGATCGACGGCCGCCCGTACGGCCTCCGGGTCGGAGACGTCCCCCGAGAGAAAGTGGACCCGCTTCATCTCCTCGCGATCGAGGAGAAGCTCCAGCCGGTGGGTGTCCTCACGAATGTCGAGGATCCAGACCTCGCGCCCCGCATCGAGGAGTCGACGAGCGACCCAGGACCCGATGCAGCCATAACCACCCGTCATCAGTACGCGCATTTCCACCAGCCTTGCTCCAGAATCGCCGAAAGAACCCCAGTTCCCACTCGTCGCGTTACTATGTCCAGGGGGCGACAGCGACGCAAGCTTCGTCGTCGATCCCCCGGTTCGATGTCCGATCCATGAAGGGTGAGCTTGACAAGTTCACCGGTCGATCGTAAATCATAAGTTTGACCCACGACGATCGGGGCCTGCCGCGGGGGTAGGCCCTTCGACTTTTCGTCCGGGAGTCGTTCCTTCGAGGACCCCGCGTCCTCCAGGCCGCTCCCTGCGGGTCCTGTCCCATAATCTCGTCCCCGGGAGGACGCTATCGGACCGATCGAGAGGGGTTTGAGGGTCAACGAGCAGATCCGCATCTCCCCCGTGCGGGTCATCAATGCCGAGGGCGTGATGCTCGGCGTCATGCCGACGAGCAAAGCCCTGGAGGCCGCTCGGGAGACTGGGCTGGACTTGGTCGAGGTCGCCCCCAACGAGCGACCTCCGGTCTGCAAAATCATTGACTACGGTAAGTTCAAGTACACCCAGAAGAAGAAGCAGACCAAGCAGAAGCAGCACCAGGTCCACATCAAGGAGATCCGGGTCCGTCCCAAGACCGGCGACCACGACATCGAGGTGAAGGTCAAGCGGGCCAAGGAATTCCTCGAACATAAGGACAAGGTTCTGGTGAACGTCCTGTTCCGAGGCCGCGAACTGGCCCACATTGATGAAGGCCGAAGGGTCATGGAAGAGGTGCTGCAAGCACTCGATGAAGTGGGGAAGGTCGAAAAGAACCCGTCGATGGAAGGAAAACGCATGACTGCGATCGTGGCTCCACGTGCCTGAGCCATCGACTCCATCTGTGACGTCCCGCCGTCGAGCCATCCTGGTCGGCCGCGGTCACCCCGGCGGGATCGAGGGCAGATGCCGGCCCTGCGGAGCCGGCCTTGCGATCGAAGGCCGGTCCGTGGTTCCACACCGGGCAACCGCTGGACGTCCCTGCCGCTCCCCTGCTATACTTTGTGGCTCGCCCCGCCCTCGGACCGTTGCGCCGGGTTGTTGCGGGCCACCAGCCATTTTTGGAAACGCCCCGACCGGGCCTTTGCCGCCGGGATCTTGTCGAGGAAGAGTCGAACAATGCCCAAGTTGAAAACCCACAAGGGGATGAAGAAGCGCTTCAAGGTGTCGGCCAACGGCAAGGTCTCGCACAAGCGCTGCGGTTCGTCCCACCTGATGAGCCACAAGAGCGGCAAGCAGGTCCGTCGATTGCGGAAGAAGTCGACCCTGAAGGTGACGGCCGAGGCGAAGCGAATCCGATTCGCCGTTCGCCAGCGGGAAAACACCAACCCCCAGGACGTCGAGGCTCACCAGTTGGCCTCGCTCGCCGTGAAGGACCAGGCCCCGGCCGAGCCGGCCGACGAGGCCGCCACCTCCTGACCGGCTCGTCCGGTTCCGGGATCGCGATCCCGTGGATTTGATGCAGAGACCCCCGGCGCCGGGATTGATCCCGGCGCGGTTGCGGGCGGGGGCCGGCGGTTGTGTCGGCCCGAGTTTTTCTGAAGGCGATCCGGTGCCGATCGAGCACCCCAGAGAGATTTAACGATGCGTTCCAAGAGCGGTGCGGCCCGCAATCAGCGTAAGAAGCGGATCTTCAAGCGATCAAAGGGCTTCGTGGGCGGCCGTCGTCGCCTGCTGAAGTCGGCCAAGGAGACCCTGCTCCGGGCCGGTATGTTCGCCTTCCGCGATCGTCGGGCCAAGAAGCGGGAGTTCCGCAAGCTGTTCATCGTCCGGGTCTCGGCCGCGGCCGAGATGCGCGGGCTGAAGTACAGCCGGCTGATCCACGGCCTGAAGCTCGCTCAGATCGGGCTCGATCGCAAGAGCCTCTCGGAGCTGGCGATCCACGATTCCGAGGCGTTCGACGCGATCATCACCCGAGTGCGCGAGCATCTCGACCGGCACGACGCCGACGTCCGCGCCCGGCAATCGGCTCGGACCGCATGACCGCCGCCGACCCCCTCTCGACGGCCCTCGCCGAGCTCGACGCCCTGCGCGACGAGGGGCTCTCGGCGTTCGAGCTGGCCTCCGCGCCGGAACGGGTCGAGGCGGCTCGGGTCGAGTTCCTTGGGCAGAAGAACGGTCGGGTCAAGTCGGCCCAGGAGCGGATCAAGACGCTCGACCCTTCCGCCCGAAGGGCCTACGGCCAGCGCTTCAACGCCGTGAAGGGTGACCTCGAATCGGCCTTCGAGACCGCTCGCCTCCGGGTCGAGCGGAAATCCGACGATCGGGGCCGAATCGACGTCACGCTCCCCGGCGTTCGTCCCAGGCTCGGCCATCGGCATCCTTTGACCCAGACCGCCGAGGAACTGATCGACCTCTTCGGCAGGATCGGTTTCGAGGTGGCGCGCGGGCCCGAGGTTGAGGACGTCCGCCACAACTTCGACGCCCTCAACATCCCCACGAGCCATCCGGCCCGCGACCCGCTCGACAACTTCTATCTGGCGGTCGGCGAGCGAACCTCGGGTGAGGGACCGATCGGCGGCGACGTCCCGATGCTGCGGAGTCAGACCAGCACGGTCCAGATCCGGGTGATGGAGGCGCAGAAGCCGCCGGTCCGGGTGATCGCGATCGGAAGGGTTTACCGGCCTGACACGGTCGACGCGACCCACTCGTTCATGTTCCACCAGGTCGAGGGACTGATGGTCGACCGCGGCGTGACGATGGCCGATTTGAAATCGGTCCTTCGCCTCTTTGCCCGGGCGTATCTGGGCCGGGACGTGACGATCCGGTTTCGGCCCTCCTTCTTCCCCTTCACCGAGCCGAGCGTGGAGGTCGATATGCTCTGGCACGGCGGCCACCGTTGGGTTGAAATGGGTGGGGCGGGGATGGTCGATCCCAACGTCCTTCGGGCGGTCGGGTACGATCCCGAGGAAGTCACGGGGTTCGCCTTCGGTCTCGGCATCGAGCGGCTTTGCATGAGGCGGCACGCGATCGACGACATCCGCCTGCTCTATCAGAATGATGTTCGGTTTCTCCGTCAGTTCTGAGCCCCCGGCGCGGGCCGAACGGACCTCGGGATGTCTCGATGGTCCGGGCGCCTGGATGATCCGGGCCTCCGACTCGCTCGCCGTTGGCACATTACCACGATCTTTTCGTTCTCAGGCCGAGGTCCCCACGCATGGACACCGATCCGGGCAAAGTGATCGTGACGATCGGCGAGGGCTCATCCACGGCGCGGGTGCATCACCGCGACTTTCCCGAGATCCGGGCCGAAGGTCCGTCGCCGAAGCAGGCCGCCTCGCTGCTGGTCCACCAGCTCACGAGGGCGCTCGACTCGGCCCTGATCGACTGGCGGCGCGATCGCGTGAACCTCGCCATCGCCGATGTTCAGGCGTTCGTCGACCAGGAGAAATGATCCGTCCGGCCGTCCTGGGAGCCCGCCCGCTCGATGTCGACGACGACCACCCCTGAAACTGGCGACCCGACACCCGCGACCTCGGGGCTCTTGCGCGAACTCGGCCCCTTCGACGCCACCATGATTGTGATGGGGGCGATGATCGGCTCGGGCATCTTCATCACTTCGGCGGAGTCGGCCCGGATGGTCGGCTCGCCGGGGTGGCTGCTGGTCGCCTGGGCCCTGGCCGGACTGATGACCATCGCCGGCGCCGTCTCGGCCGCCGAGATCGCTGCGATGATGCCCCGCGCCGGCGGGCAATACGTCTTCCTCCGCGAGGCGTACAGCCCCATGTTTGGCTTCCTCTTCGGCTGGGCGATGTTCCTGGTCGTCCAGACCGGGACGATCGCCGCGGTCGCCGTCGCGTTTGCCAAGTTCCTCGGCGTCTTCTGGCCCTCGATCTCGGCAAGCTCTTACCTCATCGAGCCAATCCAGTTTCAGGGCTTTGGCGCCAGCCTGTCGACCCAGCAGTTCGTCGGGCTGGTCCTGATCGCCGGATTGACCGCCGTGAACATGCTCGGCCTCCGGCTCGGCAAGTGGATTCAAAACTCGTTC
>DAHZZC010000751.1 GCA_027435495.1 Planctomycetales bacterium | reverse complement strand
GGGCGCGGCCCGGGATCCCTCTGAAGAACCATCAACGCGAGACCGGGTCGACCGGTCCCCGGTGGACGATCGCCGTCCGCCGTGAGAAAGTAAAAAGGGTGGGATGGGGCACGTCCCCATTGGCGGCGGCCGGATCGAGGGGGAGTTATCCGATGCAGATGGGGTCGGGGCGTTGGCGGACGGGGCGGTTGGTGGCGTGGACCTCGGCGTGTCTGTGGATCGCTACGATGGGAACGGCGCCGGGTCAGGAGGCGCCCAGCGCCGGACCGACTCCAACCGCATCCGCCGAGCCAACGGGCAAGGAACTGGAGCCGGCTGTTCGGAAGGTCCGTGAGGGACGCAACGACGAGGCCCTGGCGTCCATCCGTGAACTCTCGGCGCGGCATCCGGAATGGCCGCCGGCGCCTCTGATCCTGGCCCGGATTCTGCTGGCGGCCGACCAGGGCGTGCCCGCCCGCCGGGCGCTCGAGCGGGCCTCGGCCGAGGCGCCTGGACACCCCGCCGTCTACCTCTCGCTGGGGAATCTCGGGATGGCCGACGGCCGGTTCAGCGACGCCCGGCTGAACTTCGATCACGCACTGGCCCTGGCGTCGGACGAGAAGGCCAGGTGGGGCGCCGACCGAACCCGAGCCTTCCGGATCGAGGCCCTCGCCGGCCTGGCGACCGCCGACGAGCGCCGCGAGGACTGGGCCTCGGCTCGCAACGACCTGGCCGCCCTCCTCGAGATCGAGCCGAAGAATGGCGCGGCCCGGCAGCGGCTCGGGGCGATGCTCTTTCGCCTTGGCCGTACCGACGAGGCCTTCGAGGCACTGAAGCAGGCCGTGGCCGACGCGCCGCAACTGGAGCCGGCGGCCGTCTCGATGGCCCGGCTGGCCGCCCAGAAAGGCGACCCGAAGAAGGCCGACGAGTGGTTCGACTATGCCACCAAGGCCGAACCGAATAATGCACGGGTCCGGCTGGCCCGCGCCGGGTGGCTCCTCGACCAGGGTCGTCCCTCCGACGCCCGCGCCGAGGCTGACGAGGCGCTGCGGCTCGACCCGAAATCCAACGACGTCCAGCGCCTTCGTGGCCTGATCGCCTGGCACCTCCGCGATCTCACCGGCGCTGAGGCGATCCTGGAGCCCCTGCACCGCGACGCTCCGGCCGACCTCGTCGCCGCGAACCTGCTGGCGCTTTGCCTGGTCGAGCAGGACGATCCGGCGAAGAAGTCGCGCGGTCTCCAGCTCGCCGAGGTCGACGCGCAGCAGGAGCCGAGGTTACCCGACTTGAAGGCGACGCTCGGCTGGGCGCAGTTCCGGTCGGGACAGACCGAGCCGGCCGAGAAGGCCCTGACGGCGGCCGTGCAGGGAGCACGGGTCTCGCCGGATATCGTCTTCTACCTGGCGAGCGTCCTGGCGGCGCGGGGACGGACCGACGACGCAAGAAGGCTCCTGCAAACCGCCGTCGACCTCCCAGGCGCGTTCGCCCACCGTGACGATGCGAGGGGCCTCCTGAAATCGCTGGCGAAGTGATCGGCCGGGTGACTGGGCATTTCCTCGCGGAAATCCGGCCGGGACGATCTCCCCGATGATTCGGGGTTCGCTGGGATCCTCCGGATTCTCCCACGCCTCGATCTTCGACAGGAACCCGACGGGTTCCAGAATCTCGAGTTCGCCCCGGATCGAGTGATCCGCAGGAACCTCGGCGGTCTCTCCCCTCCCATTGCCGAACCGGGCCGCCGGCGTGGAAGCGCCGGCGCCTGGCCGCGACCCCTTATTTCGCCGATTTGGCGGCGGCCCGCTTGGCGCGGGCGTCCGAGGCGCGCGCCCGTCGCTCGGCCAGCGCCTTCTTCTGCGCGGGGGTCAGCACCGCCTCGCATTCGCGAAGCGACTCGGCCCGTAGCTCGTCGAGCTGCTTCTCCAGCTCGTCGATTTTTGTCTGGTGCTTCGCCTGGATGCGATAGATCATCTCGCGCTGGGCATCGGTCAGGCCGACCTGTCCAAAATAACTCGGAACCCTGCGAGACGGATCGTTGGCTCGCTTGGTGTTGGCCTTTGCCTTCGCATCGGCCTTCCCCTGGCCGGGCTCCTGGGCCCCGAGGGGCAAACTACCGGAGAGGATCGTCAGGGCCGTCGCACTCAGCGCGACGGCCACCGATCGACGGAGGGATGTGATCATCGCAAGGGACCTCTATGGCGGATCGGATCTCGTGAGGCGCGACGTCAGGGTCGCGTGCCTCGATGGTTCGATCGAGAAGTTAATGGATCCATCGCTCAATTTCCACTCATCGTTACCAAAATCAACACGCGAGGTGTTCGCTGGCCGGACGACGGCCGCGGTCTCATCGCGGGAGCGATTCGTTCTCTGTCGCCCGTGGTGAGGCGGACCGCCTTATCGACCGTACCAGGCCACCAGTTTTTCCAGCTCGCCGCGCTCGACAAGGGTGCGCTGAAGGTGCCGGATGTGGGGCAGACCGAGCATCCGGTCGCCGCCGAAATGGTCGTCCACGAGCTGGATCGCGCACTGCAGCGCCTCGGCCGGGGGCCGGTCGCCGAACGCCCGGTACAGCCAGAGGATCATGGGGAACGTCAGAACGAGCGATTCCACCCCGGCCCAGAACGGGAGGTCGAAGTTGGACGGCCCGCAGAACTGCATCGAACTCAGCTTGACGGTGTAATAGCGTTCGAGGGTCTCGTCCAGCTCGGGCGGCATCCCGGGGCGAGCCTCGACCTCGCCGAAGGTGATCTCGGGCATCGACTCGTTGATCCGGGGGACGTGCCCATGTCCGCGGGCGAACTGCCATCCGTCTCGGACGCGGGCGATCCGGCCGCCCACGCCCGGTTTGCCCGAGACGCCGCGATCTTTCCGGGCGTAGATCGCCAGCAGAACGCGGAACAACAACCGGCCGAGCACGCGGTCGGGCAGCGCGACGTCCGTGGCCGTGCCCGGGATTTCCGGCTCAAGTCCGGCGCTGACGACCTTCAAAAATTCGGAGATCTTGTTCCCGCTCAGGTTTTCGAGCTTTGCCTGGGCGCCGATCCTCGCCACCGCGAGGCACCGACGAAGCCGACGCTCCACGCGGTCGCCGCGGTCCTTGACGATCTCGGTCAAAACCTGAACGGCCCGGAGCAGTTCGGGCCAGGCGACCTGCTGGCCGGGCCGGAGCGGGGGCGCCGGAGCGCTATCCGCCGACCGGCCGACGTGTTTTTCGAGCAGCCGGGAGAGCTCGATCAGGTCCTTCTCGGACTGGGCGACGGGCCGACCGCGATTGGCCGCCGCTGACGGGCAGGAGAACCGCATTCCCACCCGCCACTGGTTGCCCGCCGGGATGAGCAGGAACGGGAAGAGTCGGCAGACGAACGGTTTGACCTCGGCGCCGAAGCGTTCCTGGATGCGGCAGTAATTCTTGCCGGTGAGGAAGACGCAGCCGCCGTCGGGCCGATGGGCGAGGCTCCACTTGTCGCCGCTCGCCGGCCGGAACCAGGGCTTCGGGGCGACCTCGGGATCATCGGCCAGGTCGAGTGCCTCGATCCGGCGCTTTTCCTCATCGGTGATGACGGCCTCCATCCGCCGGCAGCAATCGCCGCAGGTGTGACAGTCCCAGTTCTGCGCCACGGGGAGGATCTTGATCGGATGCGGCATCAGTGCGCGAAAGCTCCGGGCCCGAGATGGGGAGGCATGGGGCGACAGACGTTCATTCTGCGGGCTTGGCTGAGGGCTCGTCAATACGGGCCGATCGGGGGGCCTCGATGCGGCCCGAGATCGGTCGCCGATCGCAACGAGGTCGGCCGCGTCTCCGCGAGCCGGTTCCCGGGAATCTGTTCGAGGAGATCCCGCAGAGCGGCGCCTCCATCGATCCAGTTTCCATCCCGGTCCTTCGCGCGCCCGTGATAGACGTCTCGACCGTTGGGAGTGAACACCGCCGAGTTCTTGCCGGTCCAGTAGAATCGCAGTCGCAGATCGGTGCCCGCCCGGGTGCGGATGCGGATCTCGCCGAGTTCGAACGCAGGATCGAGCGGCCAGGGTTCGGCCGGGGGTTCCGCC
>DAHZZC010000750.1 GCA_027435495.1 Planctomycetales bacterium | reverse complement strand
GCGTCAATCGACCGTCAAAATACGAATTCCCGGCCTGAGAGTCAACCCTCTCCCGGAATTTTTCGGCAGGCTGTGGTGACGGAGTGGAGGGTCGAACGTGGTGGGTCGGGCGGGGTGGGTCGGGTGCTGGTCGCGGCCTGGAGGTTCTGGAAAGGTGGGGGACGGGAGATTGCCAGGGGAGTGGAGACCTGGCAAACTCGAACCGGGCTGGAACCGGATGGGGTCTGGAAGGGGATGTCATCGGGGTACGAATGGGCGATCTGCATGGCCATAATAGACGAGCGGACGCGAGGTTCCCTGGGACGGTCAGCAGGGAAGCGGCCGAGGATTCGCGGGGAACACGATGAGCAGGGCACGCATCGGCTTCGATCGATACACGATTGAGCACCGAGGATACTCGCCGGAGGAAACGCTCCGGTTTGCGCGAGAGCGCGGCTTTGACGGGGTGCAGTTCCTCGATGCCTCGACGATTGACGAGTCGCTTGATCCCGGAGCCCTCTCGCGGTTTCGACGAATGGCCGACGATCTGGGGCTCTACATTGAGGTAGGGCTGCCGACGCCGAATCCGGGTCGTTGGGCGCGGGATTGGGGGCGAGAGCCGAGCGTTGAGGAGGTCGTCGCCGTTCTCACGCCGCAGATTGAGGCCCTGGCCGTGCTGGGGTGTCGGCACGCCCGGATTTATGTGGGTGACCGCCATGACCGGTTCCGGGGCGAACTCACCTGGGAGGAGCAGCTTGCGGGATCGCTGGAGGTCATCCAGGCGTTGACGCCGAGGCTGATCGCGCAGGGGATTCGGCTCGCGATCGAAACGCACGCCGATCTGACCGCGGACGAACTGCTGGGCCTGGTCGCCCGGATGGATTCGGCGGTCGCGGGGATCACGCTCGACACCGGCAACCTGACGATGCGGCTCGACGACCCGCTCTCGGCCGCTCGGAGGCTGGCGCCCTGGGTCGTGGCGACGCACATCAAGGACATGGTCCTGGCGTTCACGCCGCGCGGGCTTTGCTGGCAGGCCCGGCCGGTCGGCTCGGGGATTCTGCCGATGCCGGACATCCTCGCAGCGGTCCTCCGCGCCCAGCCCGACCTGAGGCTCTCCATCGAGTTGCACCCGAGGACCTACGACCTGCCGATTTACTACCCGCGTTGGTTATCGTTCTTCCCGGGTCTCCGTCCCGATGCGCTGGCCTCGGTGGTCCGACTCGCGGCCGACTGCGAGCGCCGGTACGCCGAGGGCTCACTCGATCGCCCGGAGACGGTCGAGGCGATACCCTGGCCCAGGCGCGACCTCGACGGCCTGGCCCAGTCGCTCGGATACCTTCGATCGGTCGTCCCGCATCTGCTGGACTCCGCCCGCCCCCTCGTCGCGACGTCCGCGACGGTTCCGCCCACTCCCAAGGAATGAGCCCCATGCGACCCGAAGCGATGTCGAGCGGCCGAATCGCCTCGCTCGACCAGTTCCGCGGCTACACCGTCGCGGGGATGATCCTGGTCAATTTTCTGGGGGGCTTCCAGGAAATCCACCTGATCCTCAAGCACCGCAATACTTATTGCAGCTATGCCGATACGATTATGCCGCAGTTCTTCTTCGCGGTCGGGTTCGCCTACCGCCTGACGTTCCTCCGCCGGCTGGCCCGGGACGGATTTCGCATGGCGGCGGAAGCGGCGATCCGGCGCAACCTGGGCCTGATTCTCGTCGGATTCGTGGTCTACCACCTCGGCGGACGATATGAGCACTGGAGCGACCTTCGCAACACCGGTCCGATCGCTCTCATCGCCGAGGCTTTTCGGCGCGAGCCGTTCCAGGCGCTGGTCCACATTGCGATCGCCTCGCTCTGGGTTTTGCCGGTGATCGCGGCCGGACGAGCGGCCCGGATCGGCTGGATGATCGGGTCGGGCGCCTTGCACCTGGCGCTTTCCTGGTGGTTTTACCGGGAGTGGGCCTGGAGGACCCCGGTGATCGACGGCGGTCCGCTCGGATTTCTGAGCTGGACCATCCCGCTTCTGGTCGGCTCACTGGCCTACGACGCGGTGGCGGGGACCGGCGATCGCCTGAGAGGTGCGGGGAAACTGGCGGGCTGGTCGATCGTGCTGATGCTGGTCGGCTACGGCCTTTCGTCGGCCCGAGGCGAATGGGCTCCGCCGCCCTTTGTCCCACCGCCGGACAGAACGATCCCCGACCTCTGGACGATGAGCCAGCGCACGGGGAGCACGTCGTACCTGACCTTCGCCGCCGGATTCTCGACGGCCGCCTACGCTCTGTTCGTCCTCGCCTGCGACCTGGGCGGCTGGGGCAACCGGGTCTTCCGGACGTTCGGAGTCAACGCGCTGGCCGCCTACGTGATTCACTCGATCGTGGCCGGGGCGGTCAAGCCGTACGTCCCCAACGATTCGCCTCTCTGGTATGTCGTGCTGGCGTTTTCGCTCTACTTCCTGATCTGCTACGCGTTCAATCGATACCTGGAGGAGCACCGGATCTTTCTGAAGCTCTGACCAATCCCTGCCCGGTTCTTGACTCTCAAAGCAGATCTTCGTCGAGTTCGAGCGGACCCTCCTCGCGGAGGTATTCCGCTCGCTCCATCAGTCGGCCACGAATCTCTTCGAGCTTCGGGGGGAGTGAGCCCTCGGGGAATCGATTCAGGAGCTTGATGGCCTGCTGCGGCCTTCCCTGGTTCTGGATGAGAACCTGGGCGAGCTTCAGGACCACGCGGGGCGAGGGATCGGGCTGCTCGCGGACGTAATCGCGCATCACGGTAACGGCGTCATCGTGCCGTTGAATCCGGACCAGAGCCTCGATTAGCTCGCGCCAGTCGGGCTCGGGCGGATGCCAGGGGACCGGGGCAAGGCGGGCTTTTTTGTAAACGCCCAGCGCCGCCTCGGTCTCATCGAACTCCAGGTGTCCTCGGAGGGCCCGCAGGACGACGGCTGAGGCGTCCTCGAACGACGTCGCACCTCTTTTGCCCCGATCCTTGCTCGATCGGCCCTCGGATCGCGGAGATGCCTTGCGGGGTGACGTCTCCAGGCGGCGGTCGGGACGCTTCGCCTTTCGGGTTCGGGTGCCCGAGCTTTTCGGCCGTCCGGCCCGCCGCTGGAGGACGGCGAGGAGGTCCCAGTCCTCGCAATCGACCCATCGTAACTTCAGCATCACGGCACCGATCAGCATCCCCAGCACGGCGCCGAAGCTGTGGTCCAGCTCGATCGCAACGATCACCTCGGTCGAAAGGTTCGTCAGGCTCGCCCGAAGAACCCCCGAGAGCCCGCCCGACAGGACATCGAGCGCGATGTACATCGCGGCGAACCAGAGGATCGAGAGATCGAACTCGATCGGCGTCAACCGGACCCAGAGAATGCAGGTCACCTCATTCCGAGGCGCCCAGACGAGGCAGATCCCCATCAGGCCGAAAACGACCACCGACGAGCCCAGAAGCCGCACTTCCTGCTCGCTCGAAACAAGACCCTGCATCGCCCCGGCGAGCACCGTCCCAAGCAGCAGGTAAATCAGGATGAAGCGCAGACCGCCGATCTTCCCCTCGACGACCAGGCCGAACGTCCAGAGGAACAGCATGTTCCCCGCAAGCTCAAAGATCCCACGGTGCAGGAAGTTGCTACTCACCCATTGAAGAGGATGAATGCCGCCGCCGATCGCCAGCGCCAGGTTCTCGGAGACTTCACCGGGCACAAGCAGGTAGAGAGCCACGTTCACCACGATCATCCCAATCGTGGCGATCGGCCGGTGATAGATCGGCGCATCGGTTCCCCACGGAATGATCATGGTTATTTGTAATTAGTAATTTGTAATTGGTTATTAGTAATTCGTACCTGGTAAATCTTGTTCTGCTACGTGAGGGCATAATTCTCGCTCGTGAGATAGTTGGTCGGTCTCCCAGAGCCGACGAGACACCAGTTACCAGTTACCAGTTACCAATTACCAGAAATGCCATGCCCCATGATAGATAACGTGAAGGCCCAGTGCGAGGTTGGCCACGACGTGGCTGATGAGGCAGGCGGAGACGGATCGTGTCTGGTGAAGAAGCCAGGCCCAGAGGGCTCCGGTCAGGAGGGCGGGGAGCCATTCGGGATGGGCGAGGGCGAACAGGATGGAGGTGCCGGCCGCGGCCATCGGTGTGACCATGCCGATCGGGACGCGGCGGAAGTCGGCATCGATCAACCATCTCATGAGGAAGGATCGCCAGAAGAGTTCCTCGACGAGCGGGACGAGGAGGACCAGCCCCGCGAGGCGGACGGCGTAGAAGCCGAGCCGGCCCGCGGCGGACATTCGGCCTGGGTCGAAGGCGATTCGCTGGCCCATCATCGGCAGGCCGGGATAGAGACCGTCCAGGCCGATCCAGAGCGCCGCCACGACCAGGCCGGAGACGATCGCCAGGACGATGGCCAGCGGTCCGGGCCTCGGGCGCAGGTCGTTCCAGGTCGATCGATACCACCAGGCGAGCCCGGCGACAATGGCGACGCGAACCGCATAGGCGATGGGATACCAGGTCGGGCTCGGCTGGTTGTCGACCTGGGGCAGGTAGCCTTCCAGGCCGCCGAGGGCGACATAGGCGAACATCGGGACGACGTAAGGGAGGATCTCGGCGGTGGGGACCTCCCTCGCCCGGCTGGCTTCGGCCGATTGCGTCTCGGTGCTCATCGGGACACTCTCCCGTGGATCAGTGCCAGGACGGTGGGATCGTCGAGGCGGGGGACAATATGATCGGCCGTACCGAGTCCTTCCATCGGACTATGCTCGTGGGGAACCGCGACAACGACCGCGCCGGCGGCTCGTCCTGCCTCGACGCCCGCCGGGCTATCTTCGAGGACGAGCAACTCGCCGGGCTGGACATGGAACCGATCGGCGGCCAGAAGATAGATTTGCGGGTCGGGCTTTCCTCGGGTGACATCCTCGGCGGTGAGGATGAAGGCGAATCGATCGGCCAGGCCGTGGCGATTGAGGAGCCTGTCGACATAGGGCCGTCCCGAGGAGGTCGCCACCGCGGTCGGCAGGGCCTCGCGGTGGATGTGGTCCAGAAGAGCGATCAGGCCTGGGGTGGGATGCACGGCCGTGTCGACCTCCGCGAGGAACCGCTCGCGGACCTGCGAGAGGATCACCTCGGGCGGCTCGTCCACTCCGGCGAGCTCCTTCAGCCAGCCCGCGACCTCGACGGCTCGCCGGCCGATCAGCGACCGCATGATCTCCGGTGTGAACCGCTTGCCCCGCGACTCCAGCACGGCCGAGCAGGAGCGGAAGAAGAGCGCCTCGGTGTCGAACATCAGGCCGTCGAGATCAAAAACCACCGCCCGAATGGCCATTCGATTCTTCCCCCACAGCCATGTCTTGTGCGTCTTCGCCAAGGAGTGTTTTGCGATCGGGACCAGGAAACCGGCGGCGGCTTCCGGGAGGCCAAGCGGTCAGCCTTGTCGCCGTGCCCGATGGCTCTCGGGGAACAGGGCGACCTGGTCCAGCTCGCCCGCATCGTGGAAAGGGATCGGCAGGAAGTCGCTGTCGAAGGAGAGTTCGGGATGGGCCTCGACCTCGGCCGAGAGGGCGGGTGTTACCCAGAAATCGGTGAGCTCGAGGGTGTTTGGGATCAGGACCATCCGGGCCTGGGCCTGGTCGATCCGCCAGCAGGTTTCGAGGCAGGTCGCGATCACGTCGTGGTCGGTTGGCATTGCGAGCGGGACGCGGGCCCGTGTGAGGAAGTTGCTGGTGAGGTTGTTGACCCAGGTCGGCTTTGGGTCAATCTTCTGGACGAGTCGAACGGTGGTCAGGTCGGCCAGGCCGATCCCGTTGGCGTTGCCTCGGGTTTCGTCGGAGAGATCGAGGACGGCGAGCCGGGTGATCACGGGCCGAGGGAGGTCGGGCATGGTTTCGATCCGTTGCCGGCCGATCACGTTGGGATCGATCCCGGTCCCGCTGTAGTTCTTGCCCAGCTCGCCGACGATCAGAACGTCCAACTGGTCGAATGGGAGCCGGCCCATCAGCTCGCGTGACTCGTCGAGCAGTACGGGCTCGACGGCGAGGAGATCCTCGGGCTCGATCGCCGCGACCTTCGCCGTGCGCTCGCGGGCGTTTTCCAGGATCGCAAGGCCGAGGGCCACCTTCGTGTTCGCCAGCAGGAAGGTGCCGACCTCGGGGAGCATCGCGCGCAGCCCGGGGAGTCCCAGCTTGTGAACCTGCTCGGCGCCCTCGCGCTTGCCGAGGCCGATGGTCAGCATTTTGAGGAGGCCGCTCTCATATCGACCGGTGAACGAGGTGTGGGGCTTGATCCGGTTGAGCAGGAGGATGGCATCGGCCTCGTGGGCGTTGCGATCGAACCGGATCGGCAATCCAAACGAGTTGGTCCCAAGGACGACCGTCTCCATCTCGGACCGGATCGGGCAGCCGACCGACGCCTCGGTGACGCCCAGTTCGGCGAGGAGGGCGCGCTGGCCGTCGGACGTCCCACTGCCGTGGCTTCCCATCGCAGCGACGACGAAGGGGTCGAAGCCGAGGGCGCGGACCGATTCGACGGCCGACCGGGCGATTCGATCGATGGCGGCAATCCCACGGCTCCCCACGGTGATGGCCACCCGCGCCCCGGGCGAGAGTCGGTGCCTGAGCCGGCTCGCGAGGATGGCGTCCCGGGTCGATGCCGCCGGATCCTCGACCTCCGGCTGCTGGAGCGACCTGCGGACGCGGGCGATCGGCGGCATCGACTCGGGTCGGTTGGTCTGGTCGCTTGCCAACGTCTGGACTCCTCCGGATTCTCCAGGGGCGGATACCCTTTCACCCCAGTTTACCAGAGAGACCGTCTCGATGCCTCAACCTCGGGAAATGCGCGAGCCCCTCGCGACCGCGGATCGCGGTCGCGAGGGGCTCGCTGGTTCGATCACTGGTTCGGGCCTGAGGCGGGGCGATCGGTCCCCGAGGTCCCATGGCCGGGATCGCGATCAGGCAGCGGCACCTCGACGGCGGACCCGGCGGACCAGGGCCAGGGCACCCAGAACGCTCGTCCAGCCGATGATCGTCGCCGGCTCGGGCGTGCCGGTCTCGCTCCCCTGCGGGACCGAGCTGATCGTCCCGCCGGTCGGGGCGAAGGCGACCGGATACGGGCCGACCTGGGGATTCGGGTTCTGGATGCTCACCTGCGGGGTGGTCAGGTTCTTGTCATTGGTGATCACGACGATGGTCCCGCCGGTGGCACCGGCCTGAAGCGGGCCGGCGTTGGTGGTCGGGTCGAGGTACTGGAAAGTCAGCGAGCCCGTCGTCGTTCCAGGCTGCCAGGCAACCGAGGCCGGGACCTGGATCGTGCTGCCGGGAGCGGCCTGCGGGACGTTGAGGCTGCCGACCGGACCGTCGTTGATCACGAAGACCGAGGAGTTCTGCCCGTTGATGGTCGTCGGCGTCGGCGTCGAGCCGAACTGCATGGCGGCGCTGTTGAGGTAGGTCGGCTGACCGGTCGAGTCGGAAACGTTGTTGACGCCGAACTCGTAGGCGTAGGCGGTCAGGCCGGCATACTGGCCAGTGCCCTGAAAGACCTGCGACTGCACCACGCCGGTCGTGGGCGTGTTGGCAACCGAATAATTCTGAGTGAGCACACCGGTGGTCGAAGCGAAGTCGGCGTTGAACTGGGCCGCCGAGAGGGAGGCGGGGGACAGGTTCTGGACGAGGGCGCTGGCACGAGCGGAAGGGGAGGCCACGCCGAGCGCAAGACCAGCCCCCAGAGCGAGAGCGTAAGTGAACTTGTTCATTCGAGCGATCTTCCAGGGTTGATCAGGGTGGTTCGTGAGAAGCACGAACCGTGATGAGCGAGTCCATCCGTAACTCAACTCGCCGGCCGGAGAACGTCCCCGGTCGGGCCCCGCGGGCCAAGGTCACGTCGAGCGCGGGTCGGAGGGGTCTGGCACGATCGGAACGAGTCGCGATCTCTTGCCGGACCCTCCCGGGTTCCCGCTCCCTCTTCCGACCGTTGGCTCGCGAACACCCCGCGAACGACCCTTGGGCCGCCCGGGAATGCCCTCGACTCTCGGCCGGTCGCCGGACGACGATAATCGTCGCCCAGGCCGGGGTCGGGCCCCCATCGTATGTCATCTTGCCTTGGACCCGTCGCTGATCTTGCCAAGGCGACGGGGACGGTATCAGGAACCCTGGGGAGGGTCAACCCGACTTGAATCTTTTTCCGCAAGGTTGGCCGAATCCTGATCGGCACGGCGAACCCGAAGCCGACCGCGGCGTCCTGACCGACGGGTGAGCGTGCCATTTGGTGCGAGGAGGGGCGGCTGCTCTCATCGAGAGGGGGATTGGATCGGCGGCTGTGGTGTCGGGGTGCCGATGGCGATTGAGGACCCGTTCGCCTCGGCTGGACCGGCGATGGTGGGGCGGGGCGATGGTTCGGGCGGGGCCAGGACCTCGGGCGTCTCCCTCTGGGCTGTCCTGGGAGCCGAGGGGGACGCGAGCGGGCCCGGCCCGGGTTCGACCTCCTCATATTCGAGGTCGGGCAGCGCGACTTCATCGGTCTCGAGGACAGGCGGACCAACAGGGCGGCCGGCATCGCGGCGGGCCCGCTCGTATCGGTAGAGCAGCCAGCCGGCTACTCCGACCACCAGGAGCAGCGCCAGCCACTGCTGGACCTCATGAATCCCCTTCTGGATCGTGTTGGCGAAGAGGTAGCCCAGGCCGAACATGATCGAGGTGCTGAGCGTCGCCGCGATCAGGTCGGTCAGCAGGAGGCGCAGCATCGGCAGCTTGAGGATGCCCGCCGTGAGGTAGGCGGCCGTTCGGAAGCCCGGAACCAGTCGGCCCGAAACCAGGATTCGAAAGCCGTGCCGATGGAAATAGCCCTTGATCTGGGCCTCGCGCTGGCGCGTGAGGAACCGCCGGGTTAGTGGGAACCTCAGGACCTTCTCCCCGTAGAAATATCCGAGGAGATAGACGACGAAGTCGCCTAGCAGGACGCCTGTCATGCAACTTGCCAGGGCCGGGACGGCCGACATCTGGCCGTTCCGGGTGAGGATGGCGGCGACCATGATCGGGGCCTCCTCGGGGATGGGGAGCCCCAGGCCGCCGAGGATCAGGATCAGTGTGATCCCCACGTAGCCGTACTGTCCGATCAGTTGCTCCGCCAATCGCCGCCCCCCGCCCGCGAGTCGCTGCCGCCCCGCGGCGCCCTACCCGGTGCCGGCGACAGCCAGCCGGTATGATAACCGGAATCCGGAAGCGGGACAGCGCTGCCGGGCGCGATTCGAGCGGGTCGCGACCGCCCTTGACCGATCCGAGGCGGGCCGTTATTGTCCCGAGCATCCCAGGGAAGGGTCATCTCGCAGACCGTCCACGGCGCCCGGGCGGATCGGACAAACGATCGCCAGGGACCCGGCCCGGCGAAGGATCTCGCCGAGGTGCCGGCCGCCGCGCCGAGGTCCGATATCTCAAGGAGGAGATCCGCAAATGTCATCCCCCGATCGCCGGGCTGCCGGTCGACGACGCACCCCGGGGCGAGGGCCTGCCCATCCCCGGCTCGAGCCCCTGGAGGGCCGGGCGCTGATGGCCGCTCATGGCGGGGCTCTCCCGGATCTCGTGAACTCGGCGATCGCGGTCTCCACCGGTACAACCGACTGGGGGAACGGCATCGAGATCCAGGGACGGGTGACCAACCAGGGTGGCAGTGCGACCACGACCGCCTTCCCGGTCGTTCTGTACGCCTCGCCGGTCCGTGGCGTGAACCGGCTTTCCGTGGAGATTGGCCAGGTCACGATTCCTGCCGGCCTGGCCCCGGGCCAGTCGATTCCGTACCAGCTTTCGGCGTCTCTGCCCGAGACACCGGTCCCCAGCGTTAACAGCAACGGGGGTACGGTCTACGTTGCGGCTTGGGTCGATCCGACCCGGGTGGTCGAGGAGAGCAACTACCACAATAACCGCGACGTCGGCCCCCCGTACGACTCGACGCCGATCACCATCAGCCCGCCGAAGCCCGCCGAGCTTGTCGGGACGACACTGGCCGTCTCCTCTCCCACGACCACGTGGGGCAGCACGGTCACGGTAACGGCACAGGTCACCAACAAGGGCTCGGGCGCCTCACCGCCGACCACGGCCCTGCTCTCGCTCACGCCGCAGGGACAGAGCTTTGGCGGCCCGACCTCCGTTGGCGTCGGGACCATCCCGATCCCGGCTCTGGCCCCCTACCAGACCTATAACGTCGCCGAGAATATCACCCTTCCGGCCGTTGAGCCTCTGTCGATCGCCAACTACACGAACTTCGGCCTGACCATGGTTCAGGACGCGAATTACCTGACGAACCAGCTTTATCCGAATCAGCCGGATCAGGGGATCGGTCTGGACCAGGCCGCGATGACGATCACGACCAGCTCCACCTCGACAGCGACCGCAGGCCCCCTTCCCGACCTTGCGGCCTCGTCGGTTGTGGCCGCCTCAGGGACGATCCGGTGGGGCCAATCGTTCCAGGCCTCCACGACCGTGCAGAAACTCGGCCAGGGTGCGGCCGGATCGTTCCAGGTCTTCTTCATCCTCACCGGCCAGGCCGGGTCGGTGAACAACGGCATCTACCTCGGCCAGACGACCCTCTCTGGCCTGGCGCCGGGGGCCTCTCAGCCGATTGACCAGACGCTCACCTTGCCGACCCGACTACCGGCCGGGGTGAATCTCAACAGCGTCGGCTACGGCCGGGTCGCAGTCGTCGTTGACCCCAACAACATGGTCAACGAGACGCTGAAGACCAATAACGAGGCTGTCTCGGCCCCGTTCATCGTCCGGCTGCCGGGCAATGCCAGCACCGTTCCGACTCAGGCCACTCCGGGAGCCATTCCCTCGGTCCAGACGATTGCCCAGCAGACGAGGGCCAGGGAAAGAGCCGCTGCCGTCGCCCGGCGCATCGGCCGGGTCGATACGCTCGTCGGAGTTCGCCACCCGATCAAGCTCCACCGCCATGCGGCGCCTCCGTCGAACACGATTCTATCCACAGGGCTAAGCCTGGCGAACGAGCTGACCAGGCTGCCGCACCAGGTTGTCAGCGTGGTGGGCAAGTCGCTCTAGCCGAAACCGCGATTTGCTGGCGGGAGAGCCCGTAAAGCCCCCTCAGTCCGATCGGTCGGGCTCCTCGCCACCACAGGCTCCCGCGGAGTTCTCCCCGCGTGAAGGCTTAACCCGCATAACCCAGCCATCTTCCGTCAAATCGGCCGCGTTTCGGATACCAAAGCCGGAAACTTGAGACAAAATTGGAATCAACGAGGGGTTTTATTGAAGGATCACCGTCACCTGGCTATGCTCAGCAACGTCGACCGGGCGATCGCGGCAAGCTAGAGAAACGGGCAGAAGAGATTGTTCGGCTCAAGTTGAGGGGCGGATAGTGTTTGCGGGTTCGTCGCCAACGGAGACATCACGAATGACGCTTGACAGGCTGCATGCACCATCTGAGACGCCGGCTTCCAAGCGCCGCTCGCTTGTTGAGGCGCGATTTATCCCCCGCCAGTACGAGCCGAATTATGCCTATCCGCTGCTGGTTCTCCTGCACGGGCGGGGCAGCGATGAGGAACAACTCGTCCGGGCGATGCCGGCCGTGAGCTGGCGGAATTACGTTGGCCTGGCGCTTCGGGGGCCAGAGCCGGTGGTGAAGCGGGATCGGCTGGTCGGTTTTGGCTGGGGGCGGCAGTTTGCCCAGCCGAACCGCGACCGATCGCGAACGGCCAGTTCGCTCTCGGAGGCCGAGGTTGTTCGCCGGGCTCTTTTCGATGCGGAGCCTGAGAGTTTTGAGGATTTCGAGGAAGCCGTCTTTTCCGCGATACTTCAAACCCGACAGATCCTGCACGTCCACTCCGAACGGATCTACCTGATGGGGTGCGGCGAGGGGGCCGCGGTCGCCTACTGGCTCGCGCTGACCTATCCCGAGCGGTTTGCCGGTGTGGTCGCCATCAATGGATGGTTACCGGTTGGGCTTCGGCCGCTCGGACGATTGAAGGCCTGCCGGGATTTCCCGGTCCTGGTGGTTCACGGTGCCTGGAACCATCGGACGCCCCTCCACGACGCCCGCCGACACGTGGCGACGCTTCGGGCGGGAGGGCTTCGGGTGGCGTTCCA
This sequence comes from Planctomycetales bacterium, assembly GCA_027435495.1. GTDB lineage: Bacteria > Planctomycetota > Planctomycetia > Isosphaerales > Isosphaeraceae > JAKAUH01. The sequence continues at coordinate 18,296 of DAHZZC010000750.1, read as the reverse complement.
GTCGTATCCGTGCTCGCACCGGCTCGCCACTCCGATGCTGGCCGACGTTGACACCTGGCTAATGGGCCACTGCACCGGCCAGTCCGCGTTCTGATCGTCCTGGTTTTCTCCCCGGACTCCAAACAGGATTCCCATCGGTGTATCCTGGACGGACCGGCATTGACCTGGCCTTTGTCGGGGACCGAGCCGGATAGGTGCCCTGGGGAGAGGCAGCATGGATGGGTCGTTTGCCTGTCCAGAATGCGGGAGCGAGGTGGCGATCGGGGGCATCTCGCCCGGCCGGCAGGTCCGGTGCGGATTCTGCCACCGGCTGGTGGAAGTGCCCTATCTGCCAAGGGTCGCTACTGGCGGATGGAAGCGTCGGCGGTTCGGCGGATGGAACTGGGTCCGATGGGCGTGGGGCGTGGCGACGTTCGTCGTTGTCGTCGCGCTGATCTGGGCCGGATTGCGGATGGCGCGTCGGCAGTATCGATCGCTCCAGGATTCGGCGATCAGCGAGATGCTCGCCTCATCCCGGGCGAACGAGGCCGAGGGGCGGTTGGATCAGGCCCTTGTTGAACTGGACTCGGCACTCGATCTCATCCGAAGGTCGTCCGATCCTGCGTCTTTCTCGCCGGAGGAGAATCGAGAGCACCGGGCGGAACTGGCCCGTCGAGAAGTGGGCAAGGTTCTCGACCGGCTCGTTGGTGAAGATCGAGAGGTCTTCCCGCTTGGGGACTGGCTGAACCTGGTCGCCCGGTCGGAGAAGGATGAGGACCTGGGGCCCATCCGGCCGAGGATCGTCGAGGCGTTCCACCGGAGCGCTGGTGTCCGGGGCCGGATCGAGCTGGACCAGGCCCGCCGGGCATATGAGGCAGGTCGGCCCTCGGCTTCGATGGATGCCTGCGACCGCCTCGCGGAACTGCTCCCGTATGTGGACGACGGAGCCCGCTCGTCGGTTCGGGCGGCGGCCGAGGCTCAGGTTGATCAGTTGGTCCGGGACCGTGGCGTCCGTCTTGAGATGCCGAGAGGGAAGTTCGTCCTTGGCTCTGACGAATCCTATCGCGCCCGGCTTGTTCCCATTCTGGAGCGGTTGCTCACGGCCCAGGGGTATCTTCCCGAGCGTCCCTCCTCGCGCTGGAAGAACGCCTGGAAGGTGGCGAAGTACCATCTCCAACTGGCCGTTTCCGAGCATCGTTACGGCAATTATCTGTCGTCTCAGAATCGCCTGACCCGGATTGAGGCGCGACTCACACTGCTCGACGGCGAGCGGCTTGTCTGGGAGATCACGCCCCGGTCGCGATCCACTGTCCCGCTCCCCGGATTACCCGCCTATTTATCGTCACGGGTGGCGATCAGCACCGAACGCACCGAGGAATTCGAGCGGCTGCTCTACGAGGACGCCCGCGGCCAGATTGAGGGGAAATTCACTCAGGCTCTCAGTAACATGTCGGCATGTTGTCCGTGATTTGAGGATGGGTCGGCTGGTGCTGAGGCCGAGCGTCCCCCCTTGCGAGCGGGCTGGTTTCGGGATAATCTGATTTTAATGACGAGGCTGCAACGGGAGGGCGTTCGCCATGGATGGAGGGGAACGCGGGGCGATGCCCCGAGCCGAGCGAGGAGGCGGGTCCATGTCCCTCCGAGAGATCACCGAGCGGGAGGACGGGGAACTCTCCGATTTCCTCCGGCGGATCCAGGCTGGGGACGAATCCGCTGCCCGGGAACTCCTGACAAGGTTCGAGGCCGAGGTCCGGTTAGTGGTCCGCCGGCAATTGCCGCGGCTTCTGCGGTCGCGGTTTGACTCCCTCGATTTTCTCCAGAGTGTCTGGGGAAGTTTCTTCCGGCGGATGCGAACGGCCCCGACGGAATTCGAGGATTCGCGGCACCTTGTCGCCTTTCTGGCCCGGGCTGCGAAGAACAAGGTAATTGACGAATATCGACGCGCCGCCAGCCGGAAGCAGGATATGCATCGCGAGGAGCCGCTCTGGGGCGATGGACTGCGCCCGAGGGATCTCCCGGATTCGGCCGATTCGCCGAGTGAGGTGGCCCAGGCCCACGAGGTACTGGTCCGGCTCCGTGAGCTGGTTCCGGCCGAACGTCGGGCGATCCTGGAGCTGAAGGCCGAGGGGCTCTCCAGCAAGGACATCGGCGAGAGGCTGGAGATCAGCGAGCGCACCGTCCAGCGCGTGCTGGAGGAACTCCGGCGGCGGATGGACTCAGAGTGGGGGCCTGCGACATGAGCCTCTCGGCCAGCCGGCGGACCTGGGACGAGGCTTCCTCGCCCGCCGCCGTCCGCCTGGCCCGGGCGTACGAGCAGGCATGGTACGAGGCGGAGCACCGTGGACGACGACTCGACCCTCTCGCCTTCCTCGAGGCTGCGGGCGCCTCGATGGAGGGACCCGGCGCGCGGCTCGCCGTGCTCCGCGCCGACCTTTCGCTCCGATGGGAGGCGGGCGAGCGACCCGACGCCCGGTGGTATCTCAACCGGCACGTCGACCTGAGTGAAGATACGATCGTGGCCCTGGTGTACGAGGAGTTCTGCCTCCGCGAGGAGGAGGGCGAGAACCCCGACCCGACCTTCTTCCTGGAGGAATACCCCGAGGTCGCGCTGGCGCTCCGGCGCGTGCTGGACATCCACGGACTGGTCGGATCCGGCTCAACGCATGGGGGTTCGATACTTTCGAGCTCCGGATCGGGCGAGCACGCCTGTCCGTTCCCGGAAGCCGGGCAAACGATCGCCGGATTTTACCTGGTCGAGGAACTCGGCCGGGGCTCATTCGCCCGGGTCTTTCTGGCCCGCGAGCGCGATCTGGCCAATCGACCCGTCGCCGTCAAGGTGACGCGACGGGGCTCGCGCGAGCCGCAGACTCTCGCCCGGCTCCAGCATACGCACATTGTCCCGGTTCACTCGCACCGGTTGGACAAGGCCACCGGACTTCACCTGCTCTGCATGCCGTTCTTCGGTCGAACCACCTTGACTCGCGTCCTGTTGGAGGCGCGGGAGGCTGGCGACCGTTCGGGCGCTGGCCTCGTCGCGGCACTCGACCGTCTGGAGCCCAAGGAAGTTCCCACCGGCCCGACCTTCGGCCGGGTTGCGATCGCCGGACGATCCTACGACCTGGCCATCGCCTGGTGGGGTGCCCGACTCGCCGAGGGGCTGGCCCATGCCCACGAACGCAAGGTCCTCCACCGCGACATCAAACCGTCGAACGTGCTCGTGACGGCGGACGGCCTACCGATGCTTCTGGACTTCAACCTGGCCCGCGAGCCGGTTGACGCGCCCGGTGCCGAGGAGGACGCCGCGCCCGGCGGCACCGTCGATTACATGGCGCCCGAGCACCTCTTGGCGCTCTGTGAGGGGGAGTCCGACGCGCCCGACCGTCGATCGGATATCTACAGTCTCGGCGTCGTTCTTCATGAGGCGTTGACCGGATGCCGTCCGTTCCCAACGCCCCGTCGAGGATCGTCGCTGGTCGAGGCCCTGCACCGCGCCGCCGAGGATCGACGAGGAGCCCGGCCCCACCCGGCCGCGATCGAGCCGACGGTCCCGCCCGCCCTCGACGCGGTTGTCGCCCGATGCCTTGAGCCCGATCCGGCCGACCGATATCAGGGCGCCGCGGAGCTGGCCGCAGACCTTCGAGCGGTCGCCGACGACCTCCCGCTATCGTATGCCCGCGAGCCACTGCCGAGCCGGGTCGGCGGATGGCTCCGCCGCAAGCGGCTCAAACTGATGGTCTACTCCGCGATCATCACCCTTCTCCTGATCACGACGACCACGATCCTCGCCGCGCGGATCGGCTTCCTGCTCGTCCTCGAGCAGCGTGGCCGGCTCGCCGAATGGTATTTCGAAGAGGGTGAGAAGGCCCTTGAGGCCAGAGAGTACGAGAAATCCCATCTGTACTTCAAGGCCAGCGGCGACCTCACCGATCCGGCCATCGATTATCGACAGGGCGGCGGCCTACTCCAGACCGGCCGGACCATCGTCCACCGGCTTCGTAACCTGGGGAAGGTCCCGGACCTTGCGGAGCTCCGCCACGACGCCCAGATCAAGGAAGCCAAGTCCGCGAATTTCGCCGAGTCCTACAAACAGGCTGACGAGCTTCACCGCGCCGCTGACCGGCTCCGATTCGAGATCCTCCTGGAGATCGAGGACCTTCCCACGATCTGGTCCGATCTGGAGAAGGCCGTCCATCCCTTCTATGTCCTCCGGACGCGGCACGACTGGACCCAGTTGCCCAGGCCACTGGGAGACCTGAATGAGGCCCGACGCCGGCAGGTGATCGACGAGGTCGAGGAACTGCTGTTTCTCTGGGTTCAGGCCGTCGAGCGGCTAGCGCGCAAGGGGGCGGCAGCCGCCGACGATCGCGACCGGGACCTTGCCCGAAAGATTGGCGCCCGGGCGATGGAGATTTGCAACCGGGTGGGACGATCGGCGGGCGCCCGCGGCCCCTGGCAAGCACTTCGCGCCCGATTGCTCCAGACGATCGGGGGAGAAAAATCCGTCCCGCCCGGGACCTCATCGGCCGAGAAAATGCCCCGGTCGGCGCTCTCGGCCTTCGAGTGGGCCGTGCTGCACCTGGGCGATGGCCAGACCGCTCTGGCGATCGATCGGATGCAGGAGGCCGTCCGACTCCGTCCCGACGATTACTGGTATCAGTATTCGCTCGCCTACATGGAGGACCTTGCTGGCCATCCCGACGCGGCAATGGTCCATTACAGCATTGCCGCGGCGAAGCAACAGGATAACCCGTACGTACGATACAGCCGGGGCCGGCTCTATCGGTCGCGAGGCAAGTGGGAGGATGCCCGGGCCGATTTTGACGCGGCGCTCGCCGGCCTCAGGAATCGCCCGCAGGCCCGGATGGTCCTACTGGAGCGGGCCGTATTGGCACAGGCGAGCGGCGATATTCCGGCCGCGCTGGAAGACTACGACGCGGTGATTCTCGGTGGTCGAGACGACGACAACGGTCGATCGGCCCGAATCAACAGGGCCGACATCCTGGCCGACCGCGGCGATTTGGTCGACGCCCGAGCCGAGTTCGACGCCCTGATCGCCGAGGACGAGTCGGACCGGGTTGCCCGGCAGAGCCGTGCCCAACTGGAGCTCCGAATGGGCGAAGCGCTCGGGGCCGACGCCGACCTGACCGCGCTTCTCAACCGCCCTGGCCTTCCGATTCGCGACCGGGTCGATTACCTGGCGCAGCGAGCGCAGGCACGACTGCTCGACGCCCGGGCGGCGGAGGCACTGGCGGATGCCGTCGAGGCCCAGCAAGTCTCACGATCACCGGCCCTCGATCGCCTGGTGCATCGGGCCGCGATGGCCGCCCGCCTGTACGACGATCTTGCGCTCGAACGCCCGGAGGATCTGGCCCTCTGGCCCCTGCAAGGCCGACAACTCGCCGCCGAGCTGCGCACGGCCGCCGCCGCACTGGCCCCGATCGCGGCCGGCCGAGACGGACGGGCGTTCCGCGCCGGCCTGAACCGCGCCGTGATCCTCGCGGCGATCGGACGTCCGCGCGAGGCGATTGCCTCTGCTGGCCGATCCGTGGCGCTTTCGCCCTACTCGGTCGACGCCCGACTGATCCGCGCCCGGGTCCTTCGATCGGCGGGGGACCAGGCTTCGGCCGAAGCGGAAGTTGGGTATGCGCTGACGATTCACTCCGATCAGCCGCAGCTCCATGAACTCCGCGGTCTGCTCCGCCTCGACGCCGGCGACCCCGCCGGCGCCATCGAGAATCTCAACCGTGCGATTGCCCTCAACGCGCGCGATCGGGTCCACGTGGAGAAAGCCGACGCCTTGCTGGCCCTCGGGCGGCCGAGGGCCGCGCTGGAGGAATGGTCGCTGGCGCTTCGCATCGATCCCGAATGGCCCGAGGCGTACCTGGGCCGCGCCCGGACGTCGTTCCTCCTCGGCGCCTGGGACCAGGGGCTGGCCGATCTGGAGCAGGCCGCGGCCTGGGCACACGCCGACCCTCGTATCGAGGCCGCCGTCGCGATCGGATACTTGCGAGCCCTTCGCGCCCGTCCCAAACGTCTCCCGAGACTCCTGGCCCACACCCGGCGGGCCATGGCTGGCTTTCGTCGCACCGTGGAGAAGGGACGCGGCTGAAACAGCCGGTGGGCCTTCCCCATCTGATCCAGACGACGTAAGAAGGCAAGACCAGTCTGCGCGATCAGGCCAGGCTCGTAGCGGACTCAGCCTCTTCGTGCGATCGCGACGGCCGATGGATCGACCGCGAGATCGGCCCCGACGAACCACCGATCCGGAAGCCGATCCGCCGGACGAAGTTTTTGAGCGAGTCGAGGATTGCGTAGAAAACCGGAGTCACCAGGAGCGCCAGCACCAGCGAAAGCAACTGCCCGCCGATGATGACCTTGGCCATGCTCGCCCGGGCGCCGGCGCCCGGCCCCTGCCCCAGCGCGATTGGGACCATGGCGGCCACCAGCATCACGGTCGTCATCAGGATCGGACGGAGTCGGGTGTGGTTGGCCTCCAGGATTGCCTGAAGCCGCGAGAAGCCCTTGGCCCGAAGCTGATTGGTCGCATCGACCTGGAGAATCCCGTTCTTCTTGACGATCCCCACGAGCATGAAGAGCCCGAACATCGCATAGAGATCCATCGGCGTTCGGAACATCACCAGCGAGAGCATGCCGAACGGGACGGTCACGGGAAGCGCCATCAGAATCGCGATCGGCTGGAGCCAGCTCTCGAACTGAGCCGCCAGGATCAGGTACATGAAGGTGATGGAGAGCAGGAAGGCGACGAGGAAGTAATAGCCCGTCTCGCCGAGCGTCTTCGCCTGCCCCGTGAAGACATAAGAATATTGCGGTGGAAGTTCGATCTCCTTGAGGACCCGCTCGGCCCGGGTGATCGCCTCGCCGAGGGAGATACCCTCGGGGTTGCCGACCACGGTCACAATCCGCTCGCGTCCGAGCCGCTCGATCTCGGTCGGGCCGCGTTCCTCGACGAGCCTGGCCAGGCTGTCGAGTTTCACCGGGTCGCCCGTCATTGACGGGAATGTCACCTGGAGGAGGTCCTGGTTGGTGGATCGGTCCGCCGACTCAGCGCGGAGCCAGACATCGTACTGCTCGTCCCCGTCACGGAACTTTGTGATTGGGAGACCGCCGACCAGCACCCGGAGGGTGTCGGCGATTGTGCCGACCCGGACGCCCAGATCGCTCGCCGCCTCTCGATCGATGAGGACCTGTACCTCCGGCTTGCGAAGAGAGAGCGTGGTGTCGAGGTCGACGATTCCCGGCTCCTTCTTGAGTTCAGCGACGAGACGGTTGCCGTACTCCGAGAGCTTGTCGAGGTCGGGGCCCGAGAGGTTGACCTGGAACGTCTGCGGACGACGGCCGCCCTGGAACGGCGAGACGTCGTTGACGCTCACCCGAAGGTCGGGGTAGTCCTCCAGGAACTTCCGGGCCTCCTGCTGGACAAGGAACTGATCGAGGACAGGGCCCTCCCAGTAGCGCCTGAGCTGGCCGGGGATGTCCCACCAGCCCCGGGCTGTCGACTTCCAGGGGCGCTCTTCCAGGTCGGTGATTCGGACGTAGATCGTCGCCCGGGTGACGTCGCCCTCGCCCTTCACGACGCGGCCTCCCTCGGTCTGGCCGATGGTCGTGAAGACGTGCTGGGTTCCGGCGAGCTTTCGGACCCTGCGCTCCAACTCGGCCATCAGGCCGCTGGTGCGTTCGAGGCTGTAGCCCTCGGGAGTCGTCACGGTGATCTCGTACTCGCTCTGGTCGTCGCGGGGAATAAGCGAGATTCCCATCGCCTTGCCGATCGGGATCGTGCTGAAAATCACGGCGATCGTCAGGAGGACGACGAGGAACTTGTGCCGCATGGCGGTCCGCAGAATGAGGCCGTATCCACCGTCGATGATCCGGTAGATGAGGCCCGACTTCGACGCCGCCCGTTGATGCCCCGCCCCGTTGTGCCGGGGCTCCAGCATGAGGAACCGGCTACAGAGCATCGGCGTCAGGGTGAAAGAGACGAAGAGGCTCATCATCACGGCGAAGGCCACCGTCAGCCCGAAGCTCGAGAAGAACCGGCCGACGATTCCTCCCATGAACGCGATCGGGACAAAGATGACCACCAGTGAGAGGCTGGTCGCCAGCACGGCCAGTGCGATCTCGCGGGTCCCCTGGCGGGACGCCGTCATGCCGTCCATCCCATCTTCTTCCATGTGGCGGAAGATGTTCTCGTGGACAACCACCGCGTCGTCGATCACGATCCCGATCGCCAGGATCAGTCCGAGCATCGTGATATTGTTGAGCGTGAACCCCATGTACTTCATGAAGAGAAACGTCGGGACGATCGAGGTCGGGATCGCGAGGGTAGCGATCAGGGTCGTTCGCCAGTCTCGGATGAAAAGGAGGATGGTCGCCGAGACCAGGAGCGCGGCGAGGAGCAGGTGGAACTTCACCTCCTCGATCGACTTCTTGATGAATCGCGACTGGTCGCGGATGATCTCGGTGACGATGTCCGGTGGGAGTGCGGCGCTGAGGGTCTTCAGTTTGGCCTTGACGTCATCCACAAGTTTGACGGTGTTCACCCCGGACTGCTTCTGGACGACGAGGCTGACGGCGCTCTCGCCATCGAGCCGGGAGATCGATCGTTGCTCCTCGAAAGCGTCCTCGGCGTGGCCGATGTCGCGGACGCGGATCGGGTAGCCCATCCGGCTGGTGACGATCAGGTCGTTGAACTCGCGCTCGGAGCGGAGCCGGCCGAGGGTGCGGAGGACCAGCTCGCGTGGGCCCTGGTCCATTCGGCCGCCAGGAACTTCCAGGTTTTGCCGTTCGAGCGAGAGTCGGACTTCCTCGATGGAGAGGTTGTAACCGGCGAGCCGATCCGTATCGATGACGACGTTCATGGCCCGGGTTCGGCCGCCAACCAGGTTGATCGAACCGACGCCGTTGACGGTCTCCAGCCGTTCCTTGATTTGTTTCCGGGCCAGTTCGGTCACCTCGCGGAGGTCGCGCCGGCCTGAAACGGCGATGGTCATCACCGGGATTGAGCCCGTGTCGAACTTGTCGACGATCGGAGGATCGGTACCGTCGGGGAGGTCGGCGAGGATGGTATTGACCTTGTCGCGCACCTCCTGCATCCCAACGTCGCCACTCTTTGAGAGAAGGAACTGCACGGTCACGATCGAGACGCCCTCGGTGGTCGTCGACCGGAGTTCGTCGATCCCCGAGACCGTGTTGATGATGTCTTCGATCGGCTTGGTGACGGTGGTCTCCATCTCCTCGACGCTCGCGCCCTGAAGGACGGTCGTCACGGTGCAGACCGGGAAATCGACGTCGGGGAACAGGTCGACACCCAGCTCGCCGTAGGAGACCAGGCCGAGCACGACCGGTATGGCGACCAGCACCCAGGTGAAGACTGGACGATTGATGCAGACGTCGGATATGGTCATGTTTAATAGTGAGAAAAAGGTGGAGGAGATACGGGCCTTCGCCTGGTGAACTGGCTACTCAGGCTTGCGGACGACGATCGGGCTGCCATCGGCGAGGTGGCTCTGCCCGGAGGTGACGACGTCGCCAGCCGCGGGGAGCCGCTCGCCGACGATCTCGACCCAGCCCCGGCCCTCGACACCCGTTCGGATGTCGGAGAGCGCCTTCGCCTTGCCGTTGTCGACCAGGAAGACCTTGGTCACGCCGGCGAAGTGGACGACCGACTCGATCGGGACAACCGCGGCCTTCGACTGGGCCTCGACCACGATCGAGGCCCGCGCCAGACCGCCGGGACGGAGCAGGCCGCGACGGTTCGGGACCAGGGTCTCGACCTGGAAAGTTCGAGTGCTGGGGTCGACCGATGGGCTGATCCGTGCCACTCGTCCCTGGAAGGTCATTCTGGGATGAGCCCGCGAGGTCACGCGTACGTCCTGACCGACCCGGATGGCCTCAACGTGGATTTCAGGGACCCGTGACCAGAGCCGGAGCGGGTCCTCGATCACGAGATCGGCGACGGCCTCACCCTCCTTGATGATCTGCCCTTCGGAGACCTCCTTGCGCGACAGGGAATAGGCCATCTTGCCGGTGGGGGCCAGTTCGGCCGGCGGGGCGTCGGGGTAAGGGGCCCGGATGGTCATGTCCTTGAACTGCTGCTCGGCCTTGTTCAGGGCAATTCGTGCGGCGTAGGCCTCGGCGATCGTCACACGGGCGATGAAGACCGCGTTGTCGTAGGCGGCGACCGCGGTTCGCTGATCGTTTTCGGCGTCGTCCAGTTCCTGCGCCGTTCCGGCGCCTCGCTGGGTCAGGGCGCGCTGACGGGCGAGGTTTTGCTGGGCCTTCTCGCGGGAAATCCGCTTCTCGACGACGGCTGGCGACCGCGCGATCGCCTCGTCGGTGATACGCGAGGTGAGCAGGTCCTCGGTGATTCCGTAGATCTTGACCGAGTCCTCGGCCTGCTTGCGGGTGACGCCGAGCTTGACCAGGGCGCCAAGGTACTTCGATTCCGCCTCGTCCATCGCAAGCCTGGCGTCGACCGGCTCCAGTTCGACCAGCGACTCGCCGGGCTCGATCCGGTCACCCATGTCGTGCAGAACCTTCACCACCCGCCCGGTCCGTTTCGAGCCGACGGTCACCTGCTCCCAACCGCGGAGGGTCCCGATCGCGTCGATTGTCCGCTCGATCGTCCGATGCTCCAGCGGGGCGATCGTTACCGGGACGGGTTTGGGCGTCTCAACCGCCGGCTTCGCACCGTCCCCCGAGGCACCTGGAGGACGCGGACCGCATCCACCAATCGCCGTCGCCACGAGGGCCGCCAGGATACCAGATCGCCGCACGATTCTACTCTTCATCGAACCGCCCCCGGGCCGTCGACGGCCCCCCCTCACCGAAACCGTTCAGAATACCGCGGAGTTGCCGATGGGCCAGGTCGGGCCCGAGTGGCTTCTCGCCGTACAGATAGTCCAGAGTGGAGGCCAGGATCAGCCCCCGAAATGCGACGCCGAAGATCTCGAGCTGGTCCGCGACGATCACTCTCGCTTCCGCGAGCCGGCGGACGGCCGCATCGGTCCACACCGCCAGCTCCGTCTTGAATGGCTCCAGCTCTCCAGCCGCCTCCGATCGCTGCGGACCAAAGAGCAGCGAGTAGATGAATCGCGCCCGGTCCGGATCCTCGCGACAGAAGGCGTAATGGGCCTCCAGGACCATCTCGGCGCACCGGAGCGGGTCGGCCTCGGTCGCGACCAGTCCCTTCAGCCGATCGACCAGCCCCGCGAGCGGGACCGTCACCAGCGCCTGGGCCAGCCCCTCCTTGCTCCCGAAGTAGTAGTACAGGGTCGGCTTCGCAACCCCCGCCGCCTCGACGATCTCTCGCACCGAGGTCGCATCATATCCCCTTTCGGCAAAAAGCTTTGCCGCCGATCGGGCAATATGGCTCGCCACCGGGCCAACCTCTCCTCTCGCCGCGGTCGCCGTCATGAAATGATCCCGATAATCGACTCCTCAAATCTCCATCTCGCCATCCTACCGAACGGTAGGTATTGTGGGACAAGTGGTCGAGAACGTCAAGGGCGACTGGTGTCGATCGTTGCGATCGCGCGGGATGGGGAAGCTCTCCGCATTCGTCGGGTCCGCCGGAGCAGCCAGGCGAGTGGCTGAGACCGTGATGCGATTCACGAGGTGATCCCGATCGGCGACCCGGCGTCGCCAGAGGACCAGGCGCGAGACCAGGATGAGTGTTTTGACGGAGTGGTGGATGCCAGGCATCCCGGCGAGCCCATGAACGGCTCGATTCGACCGGGCAAGGGCACAAGGCCAAGGGGATTGGGATGGATGGATAAAAAGAGAAGGAGGTCAACGTGAAGGGAGGGCGGATGAGGCTCGACGTCGACGCCGGCCCCTTGATGCTGCTCGAGACGTACGTGAAGCCGTGTCCCTGATCGAGCCGGGAAGGCCGATCGCGGGCGGGGATTCTCGTCGATCCGAGTCCGCATCCTTCCGCCATTTCGAGAGCGTTGCCGGAAAGCCCCGGAGTGCTTCGGCCGACCTGCCGAGGGCCCAGGCCAGAGGCAAGGTCGCGGCCCAGAACACCGCAAGATTCAGCGGAAAGGCCAGCCTCGCGACCTGTGGGGCTTCGTAAACGAAGCCGTGGACCAGGTAGATTTCCAGGGTGAGGGAGGCGAAAAGCCCGAGCGGTCGCGTGAGTCGTGGATCAAGGGCGATCGACTGCGGCCTCGACGACGCATTGAGTCCCAGCAGGCCGATCATGATCACCGCGGTCATCGCGTGCAAAGGACCGACGTGCATCGGTATCCGGCCGGAGACCATCGCGAGCTTCAGTCCGACGTACAGCAGCAGTGTCACGACCACGATACCGAGGTCGCGGCGGGGGTGACGTCCCATCTCGGGGAGCCGGACCGCCAGCAGGCTGCCCAGGATCATCATCTGAAAGTAGTAGATCCAGCTCAGGGCGTGCAGGTCGTACCGGAAGGTCGCCACTCCAAGGTAGGCGAGGCCCAGCCCGACCAGAATGCCCCACTCCCACTTTCGATTCCGGGCAGTCTTCAGCAGGTAGAAGAATGGGTAAAAGACAACGATCTGGGCCACGAACCCGTAGGGCGTCGGCCAGAAGAGGTCGTGGAGAACCTGCCCGATCCCTCGGCCATGCCAGCCCCCTTCCCAGCCAGCCGTCCCCAGCAAAACCGCGATCCAGAGCCCGGGATAGATCCGCCCCAGCCTCCGGCGATACCAGGCGACGAATCGCCCCTCGGACGTCCTCGGGCTCAACGCCAGGCCAAGTCCGGAGAGCAGAAAGAACATCGAGTTGCCGATCAGTCCGTCGGCGGCGAGCGGACGGAATGGGTACAGTTCCTCGAGGTGCGAATTCGCGATCAGGACGATCGCCAGGATGCGGAGCAGCGTCGTGTCCAAGCGCGGTGCCTCCTGACCGTAGTGGCTCGTCTCCCTGAGCGCGCCAGGAGTCTAACCCCGCTCCACGGGTCGGTCAATCCAGCGCGACCCTCCAACCACGGCCCTGACCCTCCAACCGATCCTCGCTCAAAGAATATTCAACATCTGTCTTGCAACGGGCGTCCGGGTCGTGTGAACTTGAGAGGAAGGCCCAGAAGAGGATTCCTGTGTGGAAGGGGCCGGGTCTCGCCGGGAGGGTTCCGCGATGCTGGAATTCGTGGATCGGTCGCCGCGGCGGTGCGATGGACTGAGCCGCCGTAATTTTCTGAGAGTTGGAGCGCTGGGCTTCGGGGGCCTGACGCTGGCGGATCTCCTTCGCAAGCGGTCGGAGGGAGCGACGGCGGGCCGGACGGTCCCCGAGCGGTCGGTGATTTTGATCTGGCTCGACGGTGGACCGCCGCAGCACGAGACCTACGACCCCAAGCCCGAGGCGCCGGCCGAGTATCGGGGTCCATTGAAGCCGATTGAGACGGCGATCCCGGGCGTGCAGGTCTCGGAGTTGCTCCCCCGGCATGCGCAGCTTCTCGACAAGGTCTCGATTATCCGGTCGCTGCATCACGACAACGGCGATCATTTCGCCGCCGCGCACTGGATGCTGACCGGCTATCTGGGTTCGAACGCGGTCAACAAGTCTCCGCAGTATCCGTCCGCGGGGTCGATCATCGCCCGGCTGAAGGGGGCGAGTGAGCCTGGGATGCCGGCCTACGTTGGCCTGCCGCGAACGCACTCTGTCGGCCTGGCGCCTGGTTATCACGGCGCGGCCTTTCTGGGATCGGCGTACAACCCGTTCAATGCCGACGGCAATCCGGCCTCGGATCGATACCAGGTTCCGAATCTCACCCTGCCGGCGGGGGTCAGTGGGGCCCGGATGGAGGGGAGGCGGGACCTGATGGGAGCCTTCGAGCAGGCCCGACGCGCCTTCGATCGCCTCACGCCCGCAGCCTCGCTTGACCGGTTTGAGGAACAGGCGTTTTCGATGGTGCTTGGCCAGTCGGCGCGTCGGGCGTTCGACCTCAAGCAGGAGGATCCTCGGCTTCGCGACCGGTACTCTCGGCACGAGTGGGGCCAGAGCGCGCTGCTGGCCCGCCGGCTGGTGGAGTCGGGCGTCCGGTTCGTCACGCTGACCTTCGGCGGGTGGGACTTCCACTCCAGCCTCGAAAAAGGGATGCACCGCGTCCTTCCGATCCTTGACGCCGCGGTCGGGACGCTGATCGAGGATCTCGACCGCCGAGGGATGCTCGACTCAACCATGGTGATCGTGATGGGCGAGTTCGGCCGGACGCCTCGGATGAACAAGAAGGGCGTGCCGGGCTCGGACTCGGTCCCTGGCCGCGATCACTGGGGACGGGTGATGAGCGTGCTCATCGGTGGCGGCGGAATCCCCGGGGGTCGGGTGATCGGCTCATCCACCGCCAGGGGCGAGTATCCGCGAAGTCAGGCTCTCCGCCCGCAGGACCTGATGGCGACCCTTTATCACCAGTTCGGCATCGATCCCGAGACGACCTTCCCGAATCGCGCCGGCCAGCCGATCCGGATTGTCTCGGGCGGCGAGGCCATTCGCGACCTGATCGCCTGAAAGGGTTGGATCTCGATGCAAGGGGCTGGATTTGCCGTCGTCGGTGCCATTCAGTAGGCACCGCCGGGATCGGCTGTTGTGCGGTCCGATGAGACGGGGCGACAATCTCTCAGCGAGCTTCCGGGTCGAGGGACTGCCTGCCGGTGATCACTCGACGGGGCGCCTCGCCTCGTCCCAGATCGGCCCATAAACCGCCTTGTCGAACGGCGGGCAACCGGTGGCGAACTGGCCCAGCTCGTTATGCTTCGACCGCATGAGCGCCGTGCAGTAGCTGAAGGTCCGGCAAATTCGCTTGCGGTCGAGCGGCTCGCCCCGCAGGAGCCGAACGCCGAAATCTGGCTGAGAAAGCGATCCGCGGCCGATCCCGACGAACGCGACACGCCCGGCCTCCACGTTCGCCGCGCCGGCCTCGAAGGCAAATGCCTGGAGCCAGCTATACCCCGATCCGACGACGGGGAGATTCGGGAACGCCGACTGGACCTCGCCCGCGAGCCGGAAGTGCCGGTCGACACCGATCAGTGGATGTTCGGGCGTCTCGTAGCCATCGGGCGGCGGATACTCGAACGGGCGGAGCAGGTGCGGGCTTGCGTACGGATTGCCGATCGAGACATTCAGAAGTCCGAGGCCGAGATCCCGCAGCTTTCCGATCAACCCGAGCGGCTCCGCGAGGTCGGGACGCGAGGGATCGTCGGGATCGGTGCCCCAGGCTGAGGAGACCGGCCGCTCGTGGGGGCAGGGAATCCCGGCGTCCTCCGGCCCCTTCTGATAAGGGAGGCCGTCAAATAGGTTCAGGCGCGTCGCGATGATCCGTCCCGGGTTCTCGTCACGAATCCTGGCGACGAGGTCGCCGATGAATCGGGTTCGGTTCTCGATCGGCCCGCCGTACTTGCCGGGCCGAGTCCGGGCCGAGAGCAGTTCGCAGAGCAGGTAGCGGTGGCATTGCTTGATATCGACGAAGTCGAAGCCGATTCGGAAGGCGAGCGCCGCCGCCTCGACATAGCGATCCTGGAGCCGGTCCAGTTCGTCGTCGGAGATGAGGGGTGTCTTCTCGTCGGCCGACCGGCCGGTGGCCTTGTCGACCATGGTTCGCGGGGCCAGTACCGGATCGTGCTGTGCGAGGATCGGCCGGGCAAAGGAATATCGGCCGGAATGGGTGAGCTGCAATCCAACGAGGAGATCGTCGGTGGTTCCGAGGGCCTGCGAGTGGGCCTTGCGTGTCTCCTGGAGCATCCGGCCGAGGGAACCGGCTGTCGAGGGTCCGATGACGAGCTGTCGAGGATTGGCGCGACCTTCGGGGACGACCGCGGCGGCCTCGCCCCAGATGAGCTTGGCGCCGCCGGCCCCGAAGCGTTGATACCGCCGAAAGGTCAGCTCGCCCGGAGAGCCGTCGGGCTCGGCGTCGCAGCCTTCCATCGGCTGGATCGCGAGGCGATTGCCGATCGTTCGGCCGCCGATCTCGATCGGACGGAAGAGCGGGCTGAGGTCGTTGGAAAGACGGACGTCGAGCCCGAGCCTGTCGACCTCGGCGATGAGCTCCTGTCGAGATTTGTACCGGAAATAGCGCGACATGGCCGCTCCTCACCACCACCGGACCGGGGACAGAATCGGGTCATGGTGGCAGGTTTGTCACGGACCGACAAGGGCCGAGCGATCGATTTCCGCCCGGCCCTTTCGAGGCGAAACCTCAGGCCCGAGGCGACAGGGGCGGACCCTCCGAATTCTGCGTTCGGACGAAGTCGCGGAACGAATTGAGCGCCTCGAACATCTCGACCGGGAGAGCCAGAACAACCGTGTTCGAGGCCGTGGGGCCCAGGCCGTCGATTGTCTGCAAGGTGCGTAGCTGCATCGCGCCTGGGCTCTCGGCCATTGTGTGAGCGGCCTGCGCGAGGTTAACGGCGGCCTCGCGATCGCCCTCGGCCTTGGTGATGGTGGCCCGTTTCTCACGCTCGGCGGAGGCCTGTCGCGACATCATTTTCTTCAGATCCTCCGGCATGTCGATATCCTGAATCCGGAGACCGGTGATATCCAGTCCCCAGCCCTTGGTATCCTTCTCGACGTGCTGCTCGATCGCGTGGGCGATCTGCTCGCGCTCGGTCAAAAGCTGATCGAGCGTCATCTGGCCGATGACGTCGCGGAGCGAGGTCTGAGCGTATTGAGAGATCGCATACCGGAAATCCTGGACCATGATCAGAGCATCGGCCGCGTTCTGGACGCGGAAGAACAGGACGCCGTCGATCGTCACTGGGACATTGTCGCGCGTGATGACCTGCTGTTTCGGGATGTTCACCGCCAGGACGCGGGTGTCGACGATCCAGATCTGATCGATCAGCGGGACGACCATGAACAGGCCGGGACCCTTCATCGTGTGGTATTTCCCCAGCCGGAAGACGACAGCCTTCTCCCACTGCGCGGCCAGGCGAATCGACGAGCAGACGACGATGTCCAGGAAGATCCAGAAGACTGCGAAGAGACCCGCGATCAGCGGATACGCCGAGAAGATCGCCGCGGCGATCAGGGCGCCGGCGATCAGCATCAGCACAAACAGAAGTGCCGATATATAGTTAATCATGGGAGTGACTCGAATCTGCGGACCGCCCCGGGACGAACCGGGGGCGGCCGGGATTTGCATCAGCGACATCAGAAAACCTCCGGCCGCCGTGGTTTCGGCGGCGAGACGAAGGACCACGGCTGACTTCGCCGGGGCCGGTTTCGGATCAAGGTGACTCTCTCATCATCGAGCGATTCGCGGCGACGTGGCGATTATTCAGCCTCTTTGCAATCTTGAGTAATCCTTCTCACGGACCATGACGACAATCAGGGACCAGTCAAGCCGACTGGGTGCCCTCCGCGCGATGGAATCCGAAAGGATGCGAGACACACCCGACGGGACGCGGGCCGTATCTGCGATTCCATCAAGCTAATACGTTGGCGAGGTGAGCGTCAACAAGGCAGAAGACGCCCGCCTCTGGCGAACCGTCCCGGCGCTGCGTACGATCTGGAGTGGTCCGTTGAGGCCCGCACCGATCGGCGCCGGGACCCGATCTGCCTCTCCATCCCCCGAGAAAGGGAGATTCTCCATGACGACTGATCCGATGAACCGCCGCGAGTTCGCCGGGGCGGCCGGGATCGTAGCCGGCGCGGCCGCGATGCTGGGCGTGCCGGCGATTGGCAAGAGTGCACCGGCCAGCGAGAAGGTCCGGCTCGTCCTCATCGGCGCGGGGAGCCGCGGCAATCAGTTGCTCGGCTCCTTTCTGCAACTCCCAGAGGTCGATATCGTCGGCATCGTCGACGTCGACGACCATCACGCTGGGGAGACCGCCGAGCGGGTCAAGAAGGAGAAGGGGAACAGCCCTGAAGAGGCCCGCGACTACCGCTCGATGCTCGATCGCAAGGACGTCGACGGCGTGATCATCGCCACCCCCGACCACTGGCACGCCCTCCCGGCGATCCAGGCCGTGATGGCCGGCAAGGACGTCTACGTGGAGAAGCCCGTGGCGCATAACATCGCCGAGGGTCAGGCCATGCTTCAGGCCGCCCGGAAGACCAACCGGGTCATGGCTGTGGGCACTCAGCAACGTTCCTCATCGCACTTCCAGAAGGCCGTCGAGGTCGTCCGATCGGGCGCGCTCGGAAAGGTCTTCTGGGTGCAGACCTGGAATTATGAGAACATCAGCCCGACCGGGATCGGCAAGTATCCGGACGGCGAGGCGCCCTCGCACGTCGACTACGAGCGATGGCTCGGCCCGGCACCCCTGCGTCCGTTCAATCCCAACCGCTTCCACCTCCTCTTCCGCTGGTTCTTCGACTATGCCGGCGG
>DAHZZC010000749.1 GCA_027435495.1 Planctomycetales bacterium | reverse complement strand
TTGGTGACCAGGATCGTCCCGGGGTTCAGGCCCTTCAGGTGCTGCAACGTCGTCTCGCCCATCTTCCCGGCACCGATGACCAGCACCGTCTTGTCGGTGAACGAGTCGAAGACCTCGCGCGCGACGTCCACCGCGACGCTCGCCACCGAGAGCTTCCCCTGGTCCATCCCGGTCTGTGTCCGGACCGCCTTGCCAACCCGAAGCGCCGCCTGAAACACCTGGTGGAAGATCGGACCGACCGTCCCGGCGTCGATCGCGGCGCGGTAGGCGTCGCGCACCTGCCCGAGAATCTGACCCTCCCCCAGCACCAGGCTCTCCAGGCTCGCCGAGACCCGGAACAAATGCCCGACCGCACCCTCGTCGTGATAGCTCACCAGGTGCCCGCCGATCAGGTCCTCATCGACCCCGTGAAACCGGATCAACTCGGCGGCCAGCGCATCGGCCTCGGGAACCGCCATCGGATCGCCAGCCAGATAAAGCTCCACCCGGTTGCACGTCGACAGAATCACCGCCTCAATCCCCGGAAACGCCGAGAGGAGTGCCTGGAGTCCCTCGGCGCATCGCGGACCGTCGAAGGCCAGGGCCTCGCGAACCGAGGCCGGCGCCGATCGGTGATCCACCCCCATCGCGAGCAGTCTCACGGCGTCGCCACCCTCCCGGCGCCCGCCGAGGTCATCGAGCCGTGCGCCGTCGGCAGCCGAAGCGCCACCACGCCAACCCAGGTGAAGACCAGCAGCCCGAAAGCCACGATCGTCAGAATCATCATCCGGCGACCCCTCCAATCGGGCCGAAACCGCGCGTGCAGCGCCCCAGCGAAGACCAGCCACATCCCCAGAGCGCTCAAGACTTTCGGATCGGTCCACCGAATCGCGTGCGCCGTCGCGTCATCGGCCGCCGAAAGACTCAAAATCACCCCAATCAGCAGCCCAAACGTCAGCAGCGGAAAGGCGATCGTGATCGCCACCTGATTGATCCGCTCCGACTGCTCCAGGCTCGGCAACGCCAGACCTGTCCGCGACGGCCGCTTCCGCTTCAGCCGACGCATCTGCGCCAGGTACATCAGCCCCGCGAAAAACGCCAGACTCGTGAAGACCGCTCCACCCAGCAAAAAAATCCCATGCACCGCACCCCAGAACGCCACCCGACCCCCTACCTCCATCCAGCCAGGATCACGCGACGCAAACCACCCCGCACCCATCACCAACGCCAGCACCATCGGTAACACAAATATCCCAACCGCGACCCCTCGCGCCGACCGAAGCATCCAGTAAAGACCCACCACCCCCACAATCCATGACAAAAGCATCATCGAGCCAAACTCGCTCGCCACCGGCGCCATCGGCGACTTCATCGCAAGATTGGCAAGATAGGCTGTCTGGACCAGCCAGGCGAGCGCAGTCAGTCCGGCCGCGGCGTACCAGCGCGCGGGGGCTCGGACCACGAACCGGGCCAGTTCGGCCGCGAGTGCGAGTCCGTAGGTCCCTGCGAAGCAGATGACCGAGAGGCGGTCGATGAAGCCCATCCTGAGGTCCCGCGCCGCCGGACCCCATCCCCGGGGTCTGGCATCATCGAACCATTCTAGGCGGACGGCGCGGACTTGACTACGCCTGCGGCCCGGACGGTCAGCGCGACGAACATGGCGGCCATCGCGTAGAAGACCAGCGAGGGCATTCCCAGGATGAATCCGGGGGTTGCGGGGCCGGGTGTCCGATGGGCCAGGGCCCAGGCGAGAAGGGTCGATTGCGGGAGCCCGAAGACGATCAGGATCGGGAGCAACGACGCCCCGAGCCAGGGCGCGGTCATCGCCGATCGGGCCGCCACCGCGATCGGAACGATCAGCATCGGGAGCGAGTAATCCCAGGTGATCGGCGAGACCAGCAGCATCGCCGTGGCCGTCATCGCAAACGCCAGATCCGCCGAGTCTCGGCTTCTCGCGCGATACGCATGCGCCGAGACCATCGCCGTGATGATCACGTCCGAGACGATCGTCCCCCACCTCGCCAGCACCGGCGAGGGCCAGACCGCCGCCACCCACCCCCGCTCGCTCGACGGGTCGAACAGTTTGTGCCAGAATCCGGCGAACGAATGGTTGAACGCGTAGCTTCGGAACCGCTCCAGGCTCGGCAGGACAATCGTCCCGTAATCGCGATACGTGGATATCCCGAGCACGGCCGCCGTGACCGCCGCGAGCAAGGCCATCGTCAGCCCCGCCGCCAGCACGCCACGCCATTGCCGACGCGCGGCCAGGTAGACGAGCAGATACGCCGGAAAGAGCTTCACCGAGGCTGCCGCACCGATCAAAATTCCCGCGAATATGGGCCGCTCCGAACGTTCGAGCGCCCAGGCAGCCGTCGTCAACAGAACCAATACGAGCGTTAACTGCCCCTGCTGAAAATTCCCGTAAATGGGAAGACAGAACGGCAGAAAGACGGCGACCGGCAGGAAAAGGGTTCGAAGTTCGGGAAGGCTTGCCGCGACGATCCCGAGCGCGCCGATCAGTGCGGCGATCGTGAGCAGGTTCCAGGCGAGGACGGCCTCGGGCAGATTCAGGTACGAGAATGGCATCGCGAGGAGAACGGAGGTCGGCGGATGGGCGTTGTACTGGATATCCTGTTCCCAGTCCTGCTGTTCGCGGCCGAGGTGGATCGGCATCGTGAACTCGTGCCGCGAGTAGACGGGCATTCCGATCCGAAAGTTCCGGGCGGAGGCCCAGTCCTGGTAAAAGTCGGGGCTGGCCTCGGGTCCGGGCTTCAGGATCTCCCCGTAAGCTGGACCGAGCCGGCACCAGGCCAGCACGCCAAGGGCCAGGCAGGCGGCGTGGAGCAGCCGCGAGAAGGGCGTCGGCGTGACCGAGGCGGTCGGCGAACCGGGGAGGACCAGTTCCGGCATGGGAACCTCGACGCGGGAGGACGGTTTCCGGGCGCGGACGATCCC
The DNA here is from genome assembly GCA_027435495.1 of Planctomycetales bacterium. GTDB lineage: Bacteria > Planctomycetota > Planctomycetia > Isosphaerales > Isosphaeraceae > JAKAUH01. The sequence continues at coordinate 3,923 of DAHZZC010000749.1, read as the reverse complement.
GCGCAATCCAACCGTAGGTCACTCCGGCACCCGGTTCAAATGCGACCGCGCCTCGGCTCCGGAGCGAGGGGGGCTCGCTCCGGGAATCCGAGGCGCGGTCAGTTCGCTCGTCGATCGCGATCACGATCACGAAAACGGAGATCAGGCGATCGACGTGGTCGCCACGAAGGCGTGGAAGACGCCCTGGGCGTCGGAGTAAAACCCGCTGATCTCGCCGGCGTTATTGATCCCGGTGATCTGCGTGACCTCGACGCCGTTGTGGAACGCCTCGCTCGGGTCGTCCAGGAAGGTGTACTGCCCGGTGTGGGTATTGTAGAGGAACCCGTGCTGGCTGGTGGTCGAGTCGCCGTAGTACCCGACGGCGATCCCCTTGTCGTTGATCCCCAGAATCTGCGAGAAAACGAAGGTGGCGCCCGACTCGCCGGCGACGGTCGGGATCTTCGGGTCGGCGATCGGTGTCCCGGTGATCGTCGCGCCCTTCCGGCCGACCTTGCCGAGGCTCGCCATGAACCCGTGGTCCTGGCCGTCGGTCCCCACGTAGAACCCGACGACCTGGCCCTTGTTGCTGATCCCCTGCGCGTTGACCGTGTTCGGACCCGAGGGGGCGTTGATCGTCACGTACGTCTTCTTGTTGACCTGGACGAATCCCGGCATCGTCTGGCCGACGGTCTCCTGACCGACGATCATCCCGCGGTCGTTGATCCCAAACGCCGTCGCCGCCGAGGCGCCAGACGGAACGAAGGTCATCAATCGCTTGCGGGCGAGTTCGAAGGCATGGCCGTTGCCGTCGGAGCCGACCACGAGACCCGACCGACTGATACCGAAGGCGTTCGCGGTTGTCGAGCCGCCGATGTTGAGCGATTCGAGCGAGTGGGCCTTCAGCGGGTTGACCAGGAAATTGTGGAAGGCACCGGCGTTGTCGATGGCGAAGCCGGTGGTGAAGCCGGAGTTGGAGATCCCGTTGGCGTTGGTCCCGGCGTTGGCGATGGTCCCGGCGCCTGGGGTGTCGAAGTTGGTGAACTGAGCGCCGCCTGCCGAGGCGGTGCCGATGATCGTGGCGCTCGGCCCGTGGGGCGAGGAGTGTCGATGATCGGGATGTGCGTGGAGGGCCAGCGTGGAGAGCAGGGCGCGGGATTCCATGGCGTCCAGAGTAGGCTGGCAGCGTCGTCGCGACGATTGAGAGCGAGACATCGATAAGACTCCTGGGTGAAACCGCGAGCGGGCGAGTCATCGATCTCGCCTCACATAGGAGTATTGTCAGGAGCCATCCAGATCGGACAGGGTCGCCAAAAAAATCGAGGCGGGGGGTCTTTATTCGCGTCCTCGCCGAGGAACCCCGCGATTCATCATTGCCTGAAGGCGCTCGCCCAGCAGAAGAACGTCACAAAAGGCAAAATCAGCACGAGTAGCCCGAAGCCGATCCCGATCATCGACACCGAACGGCCGAGGTTCCCCGCGAGCCGTCGGGCGACGAGGATACCGCGGATGCCGAGCATGATGGCCACTGCGCCGGCAATCAGGTCGAGCGGGAAGAACAGGATGTTGAGCTCGACGGCCGCGTCGGAGAGGACGGCGAGGGGATGATCCGGGTTTCCCTGCATCGTGCGAATGCCCCAGGAAGACAGGCCCACAACGATCGTCGCCAGAAAGGCGATGCATTGGACGAGGAAAAGGAAGGAGATGACCAGGGAGGCCGTGGCCGCCCCGTTGCGAGGCGGTGGTATCCGGGCGGAAGAAGACTCCTCGTTCATGATCGCCGCTCCTCATCATGTCTGACTCTACCGGATTGCAGGTATTGAGGTGCCGGGTATCCGGCCGGCGGCTTCTTCGCCATTCTTCTTCTTACCACAGGAGAAGAGACGAAGATGGACGACCGACCGAAGACCCGGCCAGTGGATCGTGAACGAAAACCGGCCTCGCCGCAACCACCGCGCGGCGCCAAGCAGATCGTCATCCCCATGACCCGATCGCAGTACGACGAGTCCTGGCACGATCCCGAACGCCTGCGGGCGCTCGTCGCGGGATGGGCCGGGTCGGCCCCGGAGCTGTTCCCCGCCGGCTTCGATCGGGGCTATCGCCTCCACGGCTTCGGCCGCGCGTCGCGCAAGCTCCCCGGCCTGAGACTGCGGAAGATCGTCACGGCCCAGGGCGTCTCCTACTGGCTCCGTCCCAGCTTCATCGCCGGCTACATGACCGGCACCGTCGACGAATTGGCTTATCCGCTCCTCCTGGCGGCCCATGGCGTCCCCGCGTGGCTGCTGAAGATCGGCTTCGGCCACAGCGAGATGTACTGGCATCGCGTCGTCGAGCGGCTGGGGCGCAGTCGCCTGGTGGGGACGACCGTCCGCGATCCGGCCCGCTTGCCCGAGCATCTGGCGGCGGACGAGCATCACGCCGACTGGGCCGGGCAGAAGGGGTACGTCGCCACGACCGTCGGCGGCGGCTGCCTCCTGGGCGTGGCGCTGACGGCCGCCGCCGATGACGCGCATCTCCGCGAGGCCTACGGCGTGTTCGCCGCCGAGGCGCGCGACGTCGACCCGGGGTACGCCCCCGAGACGGTCAACACCGACGGCTGGGCGGCGACCCGGAACGCCTTCGCCGCGCTGTTCCCGACCGTCGCGGTGATCCTCTGCTTCCTGCACGGTTTCCTCAAGGTCCGCGACCGCGGCCGCAAGGCCCACGACCTGCACCGCCGGATCTGGGATGTCTATCGCGCCGCCACCGCCGAGGAGTTCCGCCGCCTGATGGGGGGGCTTCAGCGCTGGTGTGCCACCCAGACCTTGACCTCGCCGGTGCGCGAGATGGTGGCGAAGCTGTGGGCCAGGACGGAGTCCTACGCGGTGGCGTATGCCCACCCGGGCTGCCATCGCACGAGCAACGCGGTGGACCGGCCGATGAACCGACTGTGCCGGCTGATGTACGCGGGCCGGGGCCTGCACGGCCATCAGGGCTCGTCCGAGTCGCGGCTACGGGGCTGGGCGCTGCTGGCGAACTTCCGGCCGTACGCGCCGCGGGGTAAGGTCCCTCGGGCTTTCGACAGCCCCGCGCATCGGCTCAACGGCAAGCGGTACCATGAGCACGGGCTCCACAACTTGATGGCATCGACCTCACTGATGGGCTTCAGAAGCCCAGGACCTGCAATCCGGTAGAGTCAGGATGGTTGCACCACGTCACCGCCGCGGGACAGCGGTCCCGCACTCGCGGCAGGTAGTCGCGTTGATGTGAACCGGCTTGCCGCACCGGGGGCAAACCCGCAGGCCCGCCTCGAACGAGACCATCGACGGCCTGGGCGCGTTCTCGCCAGGGCCCGATGGACCGACCCGGATCTGGGGGACGCCCATCGGAGTCGCGTCGGGCCCGTTGGCAGACTCGAGCGACCGGCCGGTGTGCCGCTCGGTCCACTCGCGGAGCCTCGCTACGTCCGCCGGGTCGAGTTCGGCGGTCCTCGAGTCGAAATCGACCCGACCGCCCCCGACGGCCGACGTCCCTGGCACGGGGACCATCCGACCGCAATCGGGGCACTTCCCCGCCTTCTGACCACCCGACGCCCGCACCTTCAACCGACGCCCGCACGGACAGGGAAACCGGACGTAGCCATCGCCCGTGTTCTCAGCCGTTCCGGCATCCACCTTCCGGCGCAGCCGGATCCGGGCCCCACACTTCGGGCAATCCACCCGATCGGGGCCTTCACTCGAATCCACAACGATCGTCTCGCCGCAGCGGCAGGTGACCTGGGACATTTTTCCTGTTCAGGGGTTGGGGGTTGGAGCGTAGTGGTCAGTGGGGCGCAGTGGTCAGTGGTCAGGGGTCAGTGGGGCGTAGTGGTCAGTGGGGCGTAGTGGTCAGTGGTCAGTGGTCAGGGGTCAGTGGGGCGTAGTGGTCAGTGGTCAGTGGTCAGTGGTCAGTGGGGCTGGGGCGTAGTG
>DAHZZC010000748.1 GCA_027435495.1 Planctomycetales bacterium | reverse complement strand
TCTTGGATATCAGGGTCCTGGGCCAGTGCCCAAACGGCGGGAGCACCCAGCGATTGGGCTCGGCGTCGGGCTTCCGCCCGCCACTGCACGAGGAATCGTGTTGCCTCCTGGGATCTTTTCTCCGGCGGCTCGGAATCGAGCCGAGCCAGGCGCTTGTGTCGGGATCGTCGAACGGTTCGCGAGGACATACCATCCTCCTCCATCGGCCGAGGTGATTTCGGCCGAGAGTATCCGTCATCCCACTGGCGCGAGGCCGTGCTGACGTCGAACGATTCTGGAAGCCCGCTGAACTTCGGGAAGTCTCTCGATGATGAGGGATCCGACCCACGGTCGTCCAAGCCGTGGCGAGCCGACTTCGATGACTGAACCAGTTAATGCGACGTCAACCCTACTTGCAATACGTGCGCGATTTACTTCGAGCGGTCCCGGGTGAGGCTCGCGCGGCGGCTCGCCTCCCCGAGGAGGTGGGCCGATCGGGCTGTTTGTTATCCTGATCTGCGGAGGAGACTCGCCTCCCTTCGGCCTGCCGGAGAAATGCGGGAGGTCGATCCGGTCGGTCGAAACCGGTCCCCACTCACCCTTCGCGGAGATGCCCGTGCGAGCGGAGAATCCTGGCGGTTTGGTGCTGGTCGTCGGAGGCGTCGGCGGGCTCGACTTCTGCTCGATCGGGCTCCGGCTCGCCGCGAGGTCGTGCCGACTGCCGGCCCCGATCGAGGTCGTCTCGTGGGGGCACGGATTCGGACGCTGGTATCGGGACCTGTCCGACCTGGAGCACCTCGACGGCCAGGCTGTCCGAGTCGCGGCACGGGTCGCCGAGTTCCGGGCCACGCGACCGGGCGAGCCGGTCTTCCTGGTCGGGAAGTCGGGCGGTGGAGGGCTGGTCGTCCGGGCCCTCGAGCGGATCGGGGTCGAGGCCGTCGAGCGGGCTGTCCTGCTGGCGCCGGCGCTCTCGCCAAGGTACGATCTTTCCCAGGCCCTGAAGGCCGTCCGCCGGGAGATGGTGGTCTTCACCTCGCCGCTCGACCTGATCATCCTGGGCGCCGGAACCCGGGTCTTCGGCACGATCGATCGCGTCCGAACCGCCGGAGCGGGTCTGGTCGGATTCGAGGACCCGGACGCGAGATCCGAGCGGGCCCTCGCCTATGCGAAGCTCCGGCAAGTCCGGTGGCGGCCGTCGATGGTCGGCGTCTGTCACCTGGGCGGGCACTTTGGGACCGATTCGCCGCGGTTCCTCCGCCGCTATGTGCTGCCGCTGCTTGTCGACGACGAGCCGGCCGGCGAAACGACGGGAGCGGGGTCAAGCCGGCCCTCGGAGCCGCCGATATCCTAATGGCCCGGCCGAGGCGACTCAGCAAGGCCGGACGATTCATCCTGGAAACGGTTTCGATCGCGGTGCCTTCCGACGAGAAACGTCGGTCGCGATGGTCACCTCGATAACGGGCACCTGGGTTGCTGCACCGCGAGGCGGTCCCGCTCCCTCCACAAGGGACAATCTACCCCCAACCCGGTCGCACCGGAGGGTCGGGACCGCCCCGCAATGGAGCCAATCGCACCCGAGATGGGCTGGAAAGTCCATGGGATCGGGGCATTACGGCGAGCGTTCGACCCTGGATCGCGGGGCGACGAATTCCTGCGGCCTTGACCGCCCGGCGCCGTTGGCGGATAACGAGAGTCGAAGTGTCCCGGGAGGTCAAGGGACCGCCCGAGCGCGTCCCTTCTATCTGGAGTTTCGACGAACATCATGAGTCAACAGCTTGCTCCGATCGCGCAGGTCCGCGGGCGTGAAATCCTGGACAGCCGCGGCAATCCGACGGTCGAGGTCGATGTCGTTCTGGCGGACGGCACGCTGGGCCGTGCTGCCGTCCCCTCGGGGGCCAGCACCGGAATCTACGAGGCGGTCGAGCTCCGCGACGGCGAGAAGGGGCGCTACCTTGGCAAGGGCGTCCGCAAGGCGGTGACGAACGTCAACGAGGCGCTGGCGAAGGTCGCGATCGGCCAGGATCCGGCCGACCAGGTTGGGCTCGACCGCGCGATGATCG
>DAHZZC010000747.1 GCA_027435495.1 Planctomycetales bacterium | reverse complement strand
CAGGCATACGCGATATGGAAACGCTGATTTCCCGGTTCGATACCGACGGCGCGGACTTCCTCGATGGGCTTCCCAGGATGCTGCTCCCCAACCTCTATTATCTAGGTGCTCGCGGCGGCGCTTCGGTCTACGTGTTCTTTGCCGGCGAGAGATTCTTCCTGGTTGATGCACCGGGAGGTCCCGGCCTCCTGGCGTTCGTGGGGGATCGATTACGACAACTCGGTCGAGAGCCGGCGCAGCCGTCGCGGTCCTGCTGACGGACGTTGGGCCGCTGACAACCTCGGGGCTCGCCGACCTGGTCGCGAAGGCGCATCCGGAGGTCATCGTTGGGTATGCGGGGATGGACCGGGTCCGTGAGGCGTGCCCGCCGGGGACCTCCATCGGCCCGGCCGAGGAGCTTTCGGACCGCGGTTGGTTCCCGCTCAAGACAATCACTCTCGACGGGCGGGGTTGGTCGCCGGTGGCCTACCGAGTCAATCTTGGAGGGAGGACGGTCCTGTTTTCGGGCCGTATTCCGGTGAGGATGAGCCAGGAGACCGGCGAGGCCCTCATTGCCGATCTCAGGCACCCGCCCGGCGATCCTCAAGGCTATTTCCGGGCGATGACGCGGCTGCACCTCGCCGGCCGTCCGGATCTTTGGTTGCCTCTGGTCCCCACGCACGGCCAGAACGCCAACCTCTATGGGCAAGATTGGGACCGGACGATCGAGGAAAACCTCGGCGTTTTGCGTGCGGTCGTCTCGCCTTCGAGCGTCCGTTGATTTGAGAGGGGCAACTCTCGCTCCGATTGACGCTGAATTCCTTAGAGGCGACCCGTGGCGCGAGCCGCGAGGTCCTCCTTTCGGCGTCGGTCCTCTCCCGATCGCCGTTCCTCCCTCCTGATAGGTCCGGACGAACCGGGGAACGATGCGCAAACTCATCGGGATCGTGCTGGCGGCCATCTTCTGTTTCGGGGTCGCTGGTGCGGCGATTCACTACCTCTTGAAGGAAGATCAAGGAGAGCGTTTCGGCCGTCGACCATCGGAGGAGGGCATCTCGATAGGCCCCCGGGCAGACCACGGCGAAACCATTGAGGGGAAGTCATCGACAGAGCCTCAGCCTGTATCGTACGAGATGACGCTCGACCGGTTCGAGGACGGCGGTTACGAAACGGCGATCCGATTCTCGACCCGAATCCTCCATCCGGAATCGCTCCAGGAACTTCGAGAGAGTGTTCGGGGGCGTGGCCGTCGCGGGATCGCTGTGCTCAAGAAGAGATACGAGGAGATGCCAGCCGACCCGCATTCGACGCCACGGAAGAGGTTGGAGGCGGTGGCGTTGCTCCGGTCGATCGCGTTCCTTTACATGTATGAGGGCAAATTTCGAGAGGCGTCCGAGTGGCTCCAGCGGGCCCTGGAAATGGCCGGCGATCCCTCGGTGCCGAAGAACGTCCGGCTTCGGCTAATGGCGGTGCTGGGGATTGTCGCGATGCGCCGGGGTGAGATCGAGAACTGCGTGGAGTGCGTCGGGCCGTCTACCTGTATCTTCCCGATTGTGGAGGAGGCCAGGCACAGGAACCAATCAGGCTCGCGCGAGGCGAAGAAGTGGTTCAGGGCCTACCTGGCCGAGTCCCCTGGCGATCTTCGGATTATCTGGCTACTGAACCTGGTGGCGATGACGCTTGGCGAGTATCCCGACCAGGTGCCGCCCGAGTACAGAATCGCGGCAAGCCTGTCGCGGACCACCTCGGCCCTAGCGCCGAGGTTCGAGAACGTGGCGACGACGGCCGGGCTGACGGCCCGAGGGCCGAATCTGGCCGGCGGGAGCATCTTTGACGATTTCAACGGCGACGGCCGCCCAGACCTCTTTTCGACATCGCTTGACGCCGATCTCGGTACCTCGCTCTACATCAACAACGGCGACGGGACATTTGAGGATCGGTCGGCGTCGGCCGGGTTTGAGAATCAGGTCTATGCCCTCAACGTCCGGGGGGCGGATTTCGACAATGACGGAGATCTCGATGTCCTTCTGCTCCGCGGCGGCTGGGAGCGTCCGCTTCGGCTCTCACTATTGCGGAACCGTGGGGATGCGACCTTCGACGACGTCACGATCGCGGCCGGGCTCGCCGAGCCAATCACGACTGAATCAGCGGCCTGGGGCGATTACGACAACGATGGCCGGCTCGACCTCTTCGTCTGTGGCGAGTACCTGATTCCGGGTGGTCAGCCATCAGACGGTCCCGGGAATCCGCGCAATCGCTGCCGACTCTATCACAATGAGGGGGATGGCACTTTCAAGGACGTCGCCAACCGCGCTGGAGTGGTCAATGAGCGGTGCGCGAAGGGCTCAGCCTGGGGCGACTACGACAACGATGGCCGACTCGATCTCTTCGTCTCGAACATGGGACAGCCGTGTCGGCTCTACCACAACCGAGGGAATGGGACGTTTGAGGATGTCGCCTCCGCGCTCGGTGTCACAGGAGCCGACATGAGTTTTGCCTGCTGGTTCTGGGACTACGACAACGATGGGAAGCTCGACCTGTACGTTAACGACTACCGGGCGAAGGTCGCCGAGGTGCTCGCCAGCGCGTTGGGAGTCCGGATTCAGGGTTCGAGCCATCCGAGGCTGTACCACAACCTCGGCAAGGACGGCTTCCGTGAGGTCTCAATCGAGATGGGCCTCGACCGCGCCATGGCACCGATGGGGGCCAACTTCGGAGACATCGACAACGACGGGTACCTCGACATTTACCTCGGCACGGGGGATATGTCGTACGAGGGGCTGGACGTCAAGCTAATGTTCCGCAACGTCGAGGGCTTCGGGTTTGAGGACGTGACAACCATCTCCGGAACAGGGCATCTTCAAAAGGGGCACGGCGTCTCGTTTGCCGATTTCGACGACGACGGCGATCTCGACCTCTTCATCGAGCTTGGCGGGGCGACGCCCGGCGATCAGGCGTATAACGCGCTCTTCCGCAATCCCCTGGAGGGACGAAACGGGCTGAAGGTAAAGCTCGTTGGTTCCCGGACGAATCGCTCGGCGATCGGCGCCCAGCTTCGGGCTGACCTGATCCCGGCCAACGGTCAGAACGAGAAGCGGTCGATCTATCGGACGATTGGCAATAATTCCAGCTTCGGCGGAAATTCGCTCACGGAACTGATCGGCCTGGGCGGAGTTGAGCAGGTGGCCGAGCTGGAAATCCGATGGCCGACCAGCCGCACCATCCAGACCTTCCACGACATACCAGCGAATCAATCGATCGAGATCACCGAGGGCGCGGAGAGCTTCCGCGTTATCGGGCCGGCAAGGAAGGCAGGAATCACGAGAAAAAAGGAGGACGCCAAATAAAGAAACACATGATATCAGAAAACTTAAGTATTATTTATTGTGTTTTTTGTCCTCCGTGTTTTTCGGGTGGTGTCCTACGATGATTGAAAAGCGGGACGAGTGAACCACTCGAGCCAGGTCCAGACGTGATCGGTCAGCCCGGCCGCCATGGCCGGGGATCGCTCCCGCCACCGACCGTGCTCATCCTTGACTCGCAACGTCCGG
>DAHZZC010000746.1 GCA_027435495.1 Planctomycetales bacterium | reverse complement strand
CCGGACGTTGCGAGTCAAGGATGAGCACGGTCGGTGGCGGGAGCGATCCCCGGCCATGGCGGCCGGGCTGACCGATCACGTCTGGACCTGGCTCGAGTGGTTCACTCGTCCCGCTTTTCAATCATCGTAGGACACCACCCGCGTTCTTGGGCAGTTCGTACTTGATCTGACCGTACTGGTCGGGTTTGGGCATCTCGCCCGTCTGGGCCGTGACCGTGACGACGTGCTGGCCCAGTATCGCACCGTCGCCGGTGTCGAACGTCGTCAGCTCGTAGCTACCATTGGAATTGATCTCGCCGGTGGCGTTCTGCCCCGTTTCACCTCCCTTGCCCATAACGGGAGTGAACACGATGTGGCCGGTATCGAGCGGTTTGCCCTTGTAGGTGACCGTGCCGTGCACCTTGGCCAGCTTCGGCAAGTCCGGATCGTGGGAGCAGCCGCCGAACGGGAGCAAGAGGCCGAGGCCGGCCACGAGCGTGATCGGGATTCGGACAGACATCGGGATTACCTCGCGGTCAGAGTGGGGACGAGACTGCGGGGAGGGCCCATCAAGCCGAGAATGCGTCAACAAGTGCAGTATTCGCCGTGATCATCCCCGGCCGGGATTCGCTGCCGATCCGCCCGCCCGCTGGCGCCGGGACGGATCGGAATTCCGGAGCGGGCTCAGGATTTCTTGTCCGCGGCCGGCTCCGGATTGGTCAGATTGTAAGGGGGCTGGTTGAGTACCTGTTCGAACTCGCGGACGGCGTCCGGATCCTTCTCCCGGTAAGGGTTCAGGATCGCGTTGGCCTGCTCGTGGATATAGCGATTGCGCCGCTCGCGGATCTCGGCCACCTCGATCGGGATCAGGTCGTCGAAAGACACGGAAAAGCGCTTGTGGAAGTCGGGATGGAAGGCAGGACCGCCGGGCTTCCGTGCGGCGACTTCGGCCTTCAAGGGATCGATCTCGGCCCGGAGATGCTTGCCCGTCCTGGCGGTCCATCGCCGGAACGTCTCGCGGAGATGGTCCATCTCTTCCCCCTCGGACAGCCTGGGCATGGAGCGCGGGGCCGGGCCGGTCGATTTACCCGCGAGATAGGCCTCGGCGCGATCGAGGATCTGGAGCAGGTCCTCATCGTACTCGTAGTCGAGCGGCTGGAACCGGACCGTGGCGTCGTTGATCAGCGTGTTCAGGCGGCCGCCCAGTTCCTGGGACGCTCGTGACACCGCCGGAGACTCCTGGGGAGTCGTCGGGCCGGGTGAGGAGCGATTCCCTCGCTGAACCGGGGGCGGCTCCAAACCGCCGCACCCGAACAACCAGGGGAGCGAGATCCCGGCGGCGAGTTGAAAGGCGAAGAGGACACGAATCCGCACGGCAGCCTCCCTCGGCGTGGAGACGGAGAATCGGGGCCGGTCGAGGCGGGCTCATTCGACCTGCGGTCGAACGGCAGGGTCGCGCACCGCCCCAACCGACCACTCGCCGGGCCCAGGAACGGCCATCGATCCGGTATTCGGACCCGGCTCAATAGGAATCCGAGCTGAGAACCTAT
>DAHZZC010000745.1 GCA_027435495.1 Planctomycetales bacterium | reverse complement strand
GTGGCCAGCCGGTTACCAATGGGACAGTCAACTTCATGCCCGTCGATCTGAAGCAGGGCCGCTCCGCCAGCGGCGAGATTGGATCCGACGGTAATTGATTAGCGACCCCTTGCCTCTGCGGCAGCCGATTCAGTAGATTCTCGATCATGACGAAAGCCGACCTCACCAGGCTGGGACGCGATGAGCTGGTGGCCCTGATCCTCAAGCAGGCCGCCGCGATCGCGGCCTTGCAGGCCAAGGTCGAGGAGCTGGCGCGCTCCGGCAAGCGGCAGGCGGCGCCGTTCTCCAAGGGGTCGCGCGTCAAGGACCCCAAGAGGCCCGGTCGCAAGCCCGGTCAAGGGACCTTCAAGCGGCGCGAGGCCCCGGCCCACGACCGGCTCTCCGAGCCGCCGATCGATGTCCCCGTCGAGCCGCCCGCCTGCCCGGCCTGTGGCGGCGAATGGGCCTTCGATCGCGTCGAGGAGGCCTCGATCACCGATCTCCCCGAGGTCATCGAGCCGCGGGTCCGGCTCTTCCGCGTGGCCGTCCATCGCTGCACCGGCTGCGGCGCCACCGCTCGCGGCCGCCACCCCGAACTCGCCACGGACCAGCGCGGGGCCACGGCGCATCGCCTGGGGCCGCGACTGCTGGCCGCCGCCCATCATGTCCACTATCGGCTGGGCGTCCCGGTCCGCAGGCTGCCGGAATTGTTCCAAACCCTCACCGGGATCCGCTTCACCCAGGGGGCGATCACCGGCGACGCCCTCAAGAAAGCCGCCGGGGCCATCGGCGCGACCTACGCCGCGCTGTGCGACTCGGTCCGCGACTCGGCCTGGTGCCACACCGACGACACCGGGTGGCGCGAGGGGGGCTCGCCGCGATGGCTGATGGCCTTCGTGACCGACACGGTGACGGTCTACCAGATCCGCGAGCGGCATCGCAACGAGGAGGTCCGCGAGCGGATCCCGGCCGACTATCGGGGCACGATGATCACCGACCGGGCCCCCGTCTACGACGCGGCCGAGCTCTCGGCGATCAAGCGGCAGGTCTGCCTGTACCACGTGCTCCGGTCGATCGCCGAGGTGACCGAGGTGAAGTCCGGTCCGGCGAGCCGATTCGGATCGGAGCTGAGATCCCTCCTGAAGCGGGCGCTGGGCCTGTGGCATGAGCGGCGAGCCGGGCCGCCGGTCGAGGGCTACGACGAGCGGGTGCGGCGGACGAAGATGGACATCACCTGGCACCTGAGGGATCGGCGATTGACCGACCGCGATAACCGGCGGTTGCTCGACGGCCTGGGCCGGTGCCACGATGTCGGCTCGTTGGTGCGATTCCTGGACGACCCGTCGATCGAGCCGACGAACGACCGCGCCGAGCGCGCGTTGCGGCCGCCGATCATCGCGCGGAAGGTGTCGCACTGCACGAGGACGGCCCGGGGCACCGCGGCCTTCGAGGTGTGGACGAGCGTCGTGACGACGCTGTCGCGGACCCTCACGGGCCCGGCGCTGCTCGACGCCATCGTCCGGCTCACCCATCCCGCCGCCCCCCGGACCGCCTGAGACCGCAGGGGGCGCTAATCAATTACACTTATTCCGACTCGTCGAGCTTCACGACGGCGATGGGTGTGCCGCTCTACGTGGAGGATTTTGGAAACTCGATCGCGTACCCGATCACGACGGGGACGCTCAATTCACAGACGAGTTTTACCCCGCAAACCGGGAGTACGATCACGCCTGGGAAAATCCTGCCGGGCGTCACCTACTCGACGCCGATCGGAACAGGCAATTTCTTCAACATTGATGAGGGCCTCTATTTCACCGGAGCCTTCCTCGACAACAGCAGCCCCAGCGCTTCCGGCAATTCGCACTCCGCCTTGACGGCGACCTTCGATAACGCGGTGAAGGGGTTCGGCTTCGACACCAGCCCGCTGATGGGGACGAGTCTCACGATCTCGATCCACTTCACCTCGGGGACGGACTACACGAACACGTTCACCATCGCTTCCTCTCCTCTTACCAATCCCGTGCTCACTTATTTGGGATTCATCAGCAGCTCGACCGATATCCTGTCGGCGACGCTTTACGGAAACGATTCGAACCGTGCATTTGCCATCGACAATTTCACCTATTCTCAATCCGCGGCAGCGGTGCCTGAGCCTTCCTCGATCATCAGCGGGGGCCTTGCGATCCTGATTGGGGCTGTCGGGGTCTGGAGCCGCCGGCGCCGGCGGTCGCGCGAGGAATGATCCGGCCAGGCTCCGGAACGTTCGCCCGGCGATCCACCGGTCGTGAGCCGCTTCACGGCCGGTCGATCCGGCTCGTTGCCAGGAGCGCGAGCGTGGCCCAGCCGGCCGTTGAGATTCGCTGGGCGTAGCTGGAGCCTCCGGCCGGTCGGGTCGTCTCGGGCCAACTCCCGTCCTCCTGCTGTCCGGCGATCAGAAAGCCCCGGCCCCGGGCGATCATCTGGCGAACTTCCTCGGATCGGTCCCGGCACCGAGCGAGCCCGAGCAGGGCCAGGGCGGTGTCGAACGGCTCGGGCGGCGAGGCCGCGTACGGACCCCATCCGCCGTCGTCTGATTGCGCCCGGGCCAGCCATTTGATCGCCGATCGTCGGCGGTCCACCGACCTGCGTGTCGACATCAGAGCGATGGCGGCATCGGCCGTCGCGGCGATCTCCCGGCGCGCGAGCCAACCATCGGCGCGAGCGATCGCGTCCCAGAATCGGGACGGATTCGACGCCTCCAGCAGCTCGCGGGCAAGGTAGGTCGCGAGCGCCCGTCCGTAGGCGGCTGGAGAGCCGGGGGCATCGTCGCCATCGGACTGCCACGAGCCATCCTCCGCCTGGTCACGTGCCAGCCGGGCGGCAGCCTCGTGCATCGGACGCCGATCGGTGATCGCACCGGTACGGGTCGCGGTCGCCAGCGCCGAGGCGAAGGCGACCCGCGCTAGCCTCTTGTCGCTGAACGGGCCATCGCCGCCGTTGTGGTCCCAGTCCGAGGGGCGAGAGAGCCAGGCAGTCGTCTCGGCAAGCGACTCCGGCGGAACGGCAAGTCCGAGCCGCCTGGCTTCATAAAGAGCGCGGGCCGCATCGCCGTTGTTGTGGCAGGAGAAGCAGTGATTCTCCCCAGGCCAGGCCGGGACCTCCCGCGAGAGGAACCGTACAGCGCGGGCCTCAGGGGTTGTCGGGGCCGCGCCGAGGACCGCTCCGAGGAGCGGTACCACGGCGAGGATCGCCAGGACACATCCCTCAAGACAACGGGACGATCCGACGGATCGCATCCTGCACTTCCTTCATCTTGAGCGGCTTCGAGAGCACAACGATCCCGTCTCCCTCGGGAATCCGATCGCGGAGCTGGGCCTGACGCGGCCCAAGGAGGACCAGAGCCGCCAGTTGGGTCTCGTCTTCCTGAGCCTTGTCGTGCATGTCGATGAAGTGGTCGATTCCCTCATCGCCCTGGCCGTCGAGGTCGAAGAGCACGGCGTCGGTCGGGGCCTCGCGATACCGTTCAGCGGCGATCTCAGCGTTTCGGACCACAATCGCCCGGTAGCCCATTTTCGTAAGGGTCTTGCGCAGGCCATCCTGGATTTCGTCCTGCGACTCGACGCAGAGGATCGTCTTGAGGGCCGGGCCCTTGCTCACGACTGGAGCGGACACGGCACCATCGCGAGGCGACTCGGACGGATCCGTGAAGACCTGCTGGAAGAGCTGGTCACGCTCGTTGGTCTCATCGAGCTCCGGTTCGTCGCCGCCGCTCTCGGCAGGTGCGGGCGACATTTCGGCCGAGGGCGCCTCGGCCGGAGGGGACGGATAGGCGAAGATCTGGTCGAAGATGTCGTCGCGATCGTTGCGCAGGGGCTTTTGTACTCCCGCCTGGAGTGATCGGCGATACTTTTCCAGGTCGTCGACAACGTCGGTCATCGACTGATACCGTTGCTTCAGGTCAACCTTCATCATCCGGTCGATCACCGCGCAGAGCTCGGGGGCCGGGGCATAAGGATGGTCGGCAATCGGCTTGATGGCGCCGAAAGAGCGGACCAGCATTTTTTTGAGCATGTCCTTGCTCTCGGCCTCCTCCATGGGGAGCTGGCCGGTGACCATCTGGTAGAAGACGCAACCGAGAAAGTAGATATCCGAGCGGGGGTCGCCCTTGGGGCTCCGGCAGGTGCGCTCCAGAGCCGAGTAGTCGACGGTTCGCTGGCTCTTGACGCCCGGCTTGTTCTCGTCACCCTCGATGGTCGCCAGGCCGAAATCGACCAGCTTGGCGACACCGGAGTTGGAGATCAGGATGTTCGTTCCCTTGATATCGCGGTTGGTGACGCCCTGTTCGAGCGAAAATTTCAGTCCCTCGGCCAGTCCGAGCATCAGCGGGAGGGCGTCGGTCCCGCTCATTCGGCCGCGGAGGCGGAGCAGTTCGCGGAGGTTCATCCCCTCGACGTACTCCATGATCATGTAGTGGCGGTTGTCATGATGCCCCACGTCGTTGATCTGGACGATGTTGGGGTGCTTCAGCCGCATTCCAGCCTCGGCCTCCTTGTGGAACCGCTTGACGGCGTCGGGAATCTGGACGAACCGCTGACGGAGAACCTTCACGGCGAGCGGTTGGCCGCTGCCAGCGTGCTCGCCACGATAGACCCGGGCGAAGGTTCCCTCAGCCAGGTGGAACAGAACCTTGGCCTCGCCGTAGAAGAAACCAGTGGCATCCCCCTTCTTGAGCCGGTCGATCTGCCAGCTTGTCAGTCGCCCCTTGCGGAGGAGGGTCCGCATCACCGCGTCAGGCGAACCGTCCTCTGCTTCCTCGCGTGCCTCACGGAGATACTCCCGCGAGACCAGGCCTAGACGGGAGACCTGGTCAATCATGGATTCGGCGTCGAGTTCGATCATGGCAGGGAGCCCCTCGACCGTTGAGATAGGATGGATGGATCGAGTCCAGACTGCCCGCGGCAGAAACGCCGTCGGATTCATTGGATCGGATCGTCGTTGATTCTATCAACTGAAGGAGGGCCAACGCCACTCGCGGGTGGATCCCCTCGTTCGGACACGGCGACGCGCGCGCACCACGGCACTTTGGATTCTATTACGCGTGTCGGATGCTCCCGTGACCGGCGGCGGGTACGCCGCGTCTTCGGAAAAAATTCGGAAGCGTATCCTCACCCCGACCCCGGCGGTTTAGGTTCCGATATGGAGGCTTCTCCCAGCGAGTCGCCGGCGCCCTCGGACCGAGGCGGCGGCGGTCTGGCGCGCCGGGAGGAAGCGGACCGTCGGTGGCTGTCGCATCCTCGGGAGCGCCAGTTCGGCGGACAGGTCGGGAAACTCCCGGCGTCATTGAGTTATGGGGAGCGCAAATACCAATGAGCCAGTCATCCAATCTGGTCCCGACCATCGGGGAGCCCGGTTCCGAGCCGGGAACCAACGGCGAGTGGATCAATCGCAAGGCAACCGAGCAGGCCACCCGCGCTGCCAACGCCCGGCAGCTAAGCGGCCGCAGGCGGTTCATCGACCCGACCACCTGCGAGCGTGAATACTCCGAAGCGGAGATGGAATTCATGATGGCCATGAACGAATACAAGAAGAAAAGCGGGCGGATGTTTCCAACCTGGAGCGAGGTCCTGGAAGTCTTGCAGGGCCTCGGCTACGAGAAGGTCGCCCCCGGTGTCCCGATCGGTCGCCTCGACCAGGCGGCCGGCACCCGGCCGGTCGCCGCCGGATCCCGATAACCGGAGAGTGGGAAAGCGATCAAGGAGGATGCTCGCCAGCCGGTCCCGTTGACAGCCGGCGGGCGACATCCTATCGTGACCCTCATGACATTACGCACGAGATTCGCACCCAGCCCCACAGGCTTCTTGCACATCGGCGGGGTCCGCACGGCGCTCTTCAACTGGCTGCTGGCGCGGCACCACGGCGGCCAGTTCATTCTCCGAATCGACGACACCGATCAGCAGCGGCACGTCGATGACGCCGTTCGTCGCATTCTGGACGGCTTCCGGTGGATCGGGATCGACTGGGACGAGGGCCCCGAGGTCGGCGGGCCGCACGGACCCTATTACCAGTCGGAGCGTGCTGAGCTCTACCGGAAAGCCGCCGCGCGCCTGGTCGAATCCGGCCACGTCTACCGAGATTACAGTACCGAGGCCCAGCGAACCGCCGACCGGGCCGCCGCCGAGCGCGAGAAACGCGCCTATCGGTTCCGCCAGCTCCCGATCACCGACGAACAAGTTGCCCAGTACGAGACCGAGGGACAACCCTACGCGCTTCGGTTCCGTGTCCCTGTCGGCCGGACCCTCGTCCTGCACGACCTGATCAAGGGGGACGTCGAGTTCGCCACCGACGAGATCGGCGACTTCGTCATCGTCCGCCCCGACGGCACCCCACTCTACAACTTCGCCAGCGCCGTCGACGACGTGGACATGAAGATCACCCACGTCGTCCGCGCCGAGGAGCACCTCTCGAATACCTTTCCCCAGCTCCTCGTCTTCGAGGCCCTGGGCGCCGAGTTGCCCGCCTTCGCGCACATCCCCTACGTCGCCGAACCCGGTTCGAAGGCGAAGATGTCGAAGCGGAAGATTGAGGAGTACGAGAAGTCGGGCATCCTCGTCTATCTGCACCATTACATCGAGCGGGGCTACCTGCCCGAGGCGCTGCTGAACTACCTCGCCCGCCTCGGCTGGAGCTTCGACGCTTCGCAGGAGGTCTTCAGCCGCGACGAGTTGATCGAGAAGTTCACGCTCGACCGGGTCAACAGCTCGCCCGCCAGCCACGACCAGGACAAGCTCTTCTGGCTCGAAGGCGAATGGATGAAGACGGCGTCGCCCGAGCGGAAGCTCGAAGGCGTCTTGCCTTACCTCCAGAATGAAGGACTGATCCCCGACCCGCCGACCGCCGCCGATCGCGAGCGGATCGGCCGGGTGATCGAGGCGCTCGGCGATCGGTTAAAGGTCTTCTCCGACATCCTCAAGCTCGGCCGCTACTTCTTCACCGAGGAGCTGACCCACGACTCCGACGCGGTCAAGAAGCGGCTCCGCAAGGACGGCGTGCCAGCGATGCTGGGCGAGCTCGATCAGGTGCTCGCCCAGACCGAGCCCTTCGACCTCGCCACCCTGGAGAAGGCCATCCACGACTATGCTGAGCGGTCCGGCCGGAAGATGGGGGACGTGGTCAACCCCCTCCGGGTGGCCGTCACCGGTCAGGGGGTCGGGCCGGGATTGTACGATTGCCTGGTGATCCTCGGCCGCGAGAACTGCCGAGACCGAATCGCCCGGACCATTCAGATGTTGCTGCCCGCTTCGTGATCGAAAATCAAGAAGCCTCCCGAATTTCGACAGGACCCAGGACGCCCCGCATGCGGATCTTCGTCACCGGCTCGATCGCCTACGATTACATCATGGTCTTCCCGGGCCGGTTCCGGGACCACATCCTCCCGGACCGGATGCACGTCCTGAGCGTCTCGTTCCTCGTCGAGTCGATGACCCGGCTCCGCGGCGGTACGGGGGCGAATATCGCCTATAACCTCGGTCTGCTCAAGGAGCGGCCCGTTCTGGTCGGGAGCGTCGGCGAGGACTTCGCCGAGTACCGCGAATGGCTCGAACGGCACGGGGTCGATTGCAGCGTGGTCCGCGTCGTCCCGGGCGACCACACCGCCTCCTGCTTTATCAACACCGACCTTCAGGATAACCAGATCACCGCCTTCTACCCCGGCGCAATGGCCAAGGCGGCCGAACTCTCGATCCTTGAGGCTGGCGCGACACCCTCCGACCTGGTCCTGATCGCGCCCAATGACCCCGCTGCGATGAACCGATACGTTCGCGAGTGCGTCGAGGCCGGAATCCCGTACCTTTACGACCCGTCGATGCAGCTCCCCCGGCTCGAGCGCGACGACCTCGAAAAAGGATGCCGAAGCGCCCGGATCGTCGCCGGAAACGACTATGAGTTCGGTATGATGGCGGAGAAGCTGGGCGTCACCGAGCCCGAACTTCGCCGGATCGCTCCAATCACCGTGATGACCCGGGGCGAGGCGGGCGCCCTGATCACGGTCGACGGCGAGGAGTTCGAGATCCCGCCCGCGAAGGCCCGCGAGGTCCTCGACCCAACCGGCGCCGGCGACGCCTTCCGCGCAGGATTCGTCGTGGGATTGCACCGGGGATGGCCCTGGCCGGTCGTCGGCCGGGTCGCTGCCTTGACGGCCGTCCACGCCGTCGAGCGGAAGGGACCGCAGCAGCACACATACAGCGTCGATGAATTCCGGGCCCGATATCGCGAGAACTACGGCGATGCCCCCGAACTCGACCACCTCCGGAATCACTCCTGATCACCGGGCGACCCACCCAGGCCGAACACGTCTTCGGCGACGAGGAGTGATCGCGCTTGTGATCCTCCTCCCCACGCTGGTGGCTGTTGAGATGGTCGTCCGCCGATGGGAGCGTCCCAGGGCCTCTCTCGAGATCGTGAACGAGGGCGACGGCCCGATGGAGGACCTGGTCGTCGCTTATGGCGGATCACGAATCCCGGTCGGGAAGGTCGAACGCGGGCGATCGGTTCGGCTCCGGATGACCGCCGGGCCGATGGGCCCCCTCAGCCTGGAATTCCGACAGAAGGGCAACCCAAACCCCTCGCTTCGAATCCCCGATTACGAGCCGAGTCAGCACCTCGCCGATGGCAACAAGTTTGTCGTGGTCGTCCAGGGCCCCTTGATCCAGCGATATGCCGAAACGGACGAGGCACCCGACAACCCCGAGGCACCCTGGACCTGGCTCAAGCAATGGTTCTGGGACCAGTTCCACAAAAACTTCTCCTGATCCCAGGGGATCAAACCGCGACCATGCCCGAGACGACTCGCACCTTCATCGCGATCCCCATCCCCGACGCCATCGGCTCACAACTGGCTCGATGGCAGCATTCCCTCGGGCCTCAGATCCCATCCTGCCGATGGGACGAGACCCGGCCGTTCCACATCACACTGGCCTTCCTGGGCGAGGTTGACAACAGCGACCTCAACTCCCTTTGCCGCGCCGTGTCCTCGGCCGTCGAGTCATCGCCGCGGTT